>CABSXY010000129.1 GCA_902481695.1 uncultured Haemophilus sp.
TTATTGTTGACCTTCTTCTATCGTCAAATGCCAGAATTAATTGAGCGTGGTTATGTGTATATCGCTCAGCCACCACTTTATAAAGTGAAAAAAGGCAAACAAGAGCGCTATATCAAAGATAACGATGAAATGGTGCAATATGAATTAATGCTTGCGTTGGATGGTGCAGCGTTGCATATCAGTGCCAATGCACCGGCAATGAATGATTTAGTGTTCGAGAAATTAGTGAGTGAATATAACAATGTTCAGAAATTAATTACTCGCTTAAGTCGTTATTATCCAGAGCCATTATTACAAGGTTTGGTTTATCAACCACAATTAACTGTTGATTTAATGCGTAATGAAAGTGCGGTCGAAAATTGGGCGAATGCTTTTGTTGCCTACTTAACTGAAAAAGAAACAGAAGCGCATTTATATTCAGCGAGAACGCAATTTAACAGCGAACGCCAAGTATATGAAGCCGTCATTACCGTTCGTAAACACGGTATTGATACTGATTACTTCATTAACTTTGATTTTGTAACGGGCAATGAATTTGCGAAGATTACCGCCTTCGGTCAGCAAGTGAATGGCTTACTAGAAGAGGGCGCTTACATCACTCGTGGTGAAAAAACGCAACCTGTTCAGTCATTTGAACAAGCCGTTGAATGGTTGATGAAAGAATCTCGCCGTGGTTTAGAAATCCAGCGTTACAAAGGGTTAGGTGAAATGAACGCTGAACAACTTTGGGAAACCACTATGGATCCAAATGCTCGTCGTATGTTAAAAGTATCAATTAAAGATGCTGTCGCTGCAGACCAACTCTTCACCACATTAATGGGTGATGAAGTTGAGCCTCGCCGTGAATTCATTGAAATGAATGCGTTGAGAGCAAATCTAGACGTTTAGTCTAACACTCAAAAATATCACTAAAAATGACCGCACTTAGGGAAGCCAAGTGCGGTATTTTTTTACTTAATATATAAATAAAAATAATTTTCAATTAGATCTATTATTTGTTTATATTCTTGACTATAATTTTTACGACTTATATCGCTTAAAGACAATAATACGAAATAGACTCGTTTTTTGGTTGTTAGATTGGTAGCAAAGTACGCATAGTAATGTGCGTACTTCTTTTTTGTTTTTAGGAGCAATCATTATGATGATAGATAAACGCCTAATTAACACGGTGGCCGACAGTAAAAAATGGATTGGCATCACGGTGTTATGGAATTGGGTGACGTTAATTGGTGGGATTATCAGTGCCGTCGTGTTTTCTTATATTTTACAGGCGGCTTATTTTAACGAATTGGGCCCGATAAGTGCGGTCATTTTGGGCATCGTTTTGGTTGCTGCTTTGGCGTTGCGTGCCTTTGCAGGTAAAAAATCGGTGCAGGCCTCTTATTTTGCCAGTACGAAAGTAAAACATGAGCTGCGTAGCCTCATCTATCGCAAATTGGCTTCGATGCCGCTTAACCAAGTGAATCAACAATCTACTTCAAGCATTATCCAAGTGGCCTCAGAAGGTGTAGAGCAGCTTGAAATCTACTTCGGGCGTTATTTGCCTCAACTTTTTTATAGCTTGCTTGCCCCGCTCACACTCTTTACTTTCCTGATCTTTTTCAGCTTTAAAACAGCCGTGGTTTTGCTGATTTGCGTGCCGCTGATTCCAATGTCGATTATTGCGGTGAATAAAATTGCGAAAAAACTCTTGGCAAAATATTGGTCCATTTATGTGGGGTTAGGCAGCAGTTTCTTAGATAACCTACAAGGTTTAATTACGCTGAAAATCTATCAAGACGATGCTTATAAAGCGAAAGCAATGGATGAAGAAGCGGAACATTTCCGCAAAATTACAATGAAAGTGCTCACCATGCAGCTTAACTCGGTATCACTGATGGATTTACTTGCTTACGGTGGTGCAGCAATCGGAATTTTAACGGCTTTATTGCAATTCCAAGCGGATCAATTAACCGTATTAGGCGTCATTTTATTTATTCTGCTTTCTTCTGAATTCTTTATTCCACTTCGTTTATTAGGTTCTTTCTTCCATGTGGCGATGAATGGTAAAGCCGCATCAGATAAGATCTTCACATTGTTAGATACGCCAGTGGAAACTCAAACGCAAGCGGTCGATTTTGCGGCGAAAAATGCCATTCAGGTGGATATTCAAGATCTGCATTTTGCTTACAGTGAAGAGAAGCCCGCGATTGTTGGCTTAGATTTAAGCATCTTACCAAATCAGCTTACGGTATTTGTGGGTAAAAGTGGTTGTGGTAAATCTACCTTGGTTTCATTGCTAATGGGCTTTAATCAAGCGCAACAAGGTAAGATTTTGTTCAATGGTCAAGAAATTCAATCCATTGATCGTCATTCGTTTTATGAAAAAGTCTCTTTGGTGAGCCATAGCAGTTATGTGTTTAAAGGTACGCTGCGTGAAAACATGAAGATGGCGAAAATCGATGCTACAGATGAACAAATTTATGCGTGTTTAGAACAAGTCAATTTGGCGCAATTCGTTCGAGATAACGATGGATTAGATATGCCGTTATTAAGTCGTGGTGCGAATTTATCAGGCGGTCAAATTCAACGTTTAGCTTTAGCGCGTGCTTTATTACACAATGCAGAACTTTATATTTTTGATGAAGCGACCAGTAACATTGACGTGGAAAGCGAAGAAATTATTTTGCAGTTTATTCAGCAATTTAAACAACAAAAAACCATTGTGATGATTTCTCATCGCTTGGCCAATGCCGTGAATGCGGACTGCATTAATGTGCTTGAACAAGGCAAATTGATTGAGCAAGGCACGCATAAAGAGCTCATGGCAAAACAAGGTGCGTATGCTGAAATGTTCCAACAACAAAAAGATTTAGAACAAATTAGAGAGGTGGCAAATGCGTAAAAATGGTTTTGTTGTAATGGGGCATTTGTTGAAATTAGTGACCCCACTGGCGCACATTATGGCGTTTACCATCACCATGGGAACGCTCGGTTTCCTGGCTGCCATCTTTATTATGGTGCTTGGGGCGATGGGGTTAGTGAATCTCTTAAACTTTGACACCCATTTAAGTTTTTCTGGAATTTTGACCGCACTTATCGTGTTAGCGGTGGCTCGTGGCGCATTGCGTTATTTAGAGCAAATGTCAGGGCACTATATTGCTTTTAAATTATTGGCATTATTGCGCGATAAAGTGTTTTCTTCTTTACGCCGTTTGGCTTTTGTGAAGTTGCAAGATAAACAAGCGGGGCAATTAGTGTCCTTGGTGACCAACGATATTGAATTGCTCGAAGTGTTTTATGCGCACACCATTGCACCAATTATGATTGCGTTCTTTACTTCTGCGATTTTATTGTTGGTCTTTGGGCATCTTTCTGGCTGGTTTGTGGTTGTAGCATTAGCCGCTTATTTAACGGTTGGGGTGATTCTACCCATTATCACCACCAAATTAGCGCGTGAAGATGGCAGACGCTATCGTGAGCTAGTGGGGGAAATGAACGATTTCTTCCTCGACAGTGTGCGTGGTATGAAAGAAATCCAACTTTTTGGCTACGCAAAACAACGTTTAGATGAAATTCAACAGCGCAGCCAAAAAATCGATACGGCTTTTGAACGCATTAAAGACCAAGAAGCGAAAGTGCGCGTTTATACTGAAGTGGCGGTATCGGCGTTTAATATCATTATGTTATTCACCGGCTTAATTTTGTTTAGCCTAGATAAGATTGATTTCTCAGCCTTTTTAATTGGCGTGATTTTATTGATGTCGAGCTATGGCCCGGTTATTGCATTAAGTAACCTTTCAAGCAATTTGTTACAAACCTTAGCTTCTGGTGAGCGTGTATTGAGCTTGCTAGCAGAAGAACCTGAATTAAAAGACGTAGAAAGTGCGGTCGATTTAAAAGAGGTTTCTTGCATTGATGTTGAGAACGTAAGTTTTGCTTATGGTGATGAACAAATTTTATCGGATGTTAGCTTGTCAGTAAAAAAAGGTGAAATCTTAGGAATTCACGGTAGAAGCGGCAGTGGTAAAAGTACCTTATTAAAACTGCTGATGCGTTTTTACGATCCTAAATCAGGTAGCATTAAAATTAATGGCGAAACTTTACCGAATATCAACACCCGTAGTTTGCGTGACAATATGGCGTACATTACCCAGCAAACCTATATTTTCAACGAAACCATCGAGGAAAATATTCGCCTTGCACGCCGTGATGCCACGTTAGAAGAAATTATGGAAGCTGCGAAGAAAGTGTCAATTCATGATTTCATTTTAAGCTTGCCAGAAGGTTATCAAACGAAAATGACGGAATTGGGCGGCAACCTGTCTGATGGTGAAAAACAACGTATCGGTATTGCCCGTGCATTCTTACATAATGCACCGATTATTTTACTTGATGAACCGACCAGTAATTTGGATAGCTTAAACGAAGCGATGATTTTGAAATCATTGTTGAACGTGAAAGTAGAAAAATTGATTATTCTCGTGAGTCATCGCCAATCTACCATGGCGATTTGTGATCAGGTGATTGGCATTGAGAATGGAAGAATGTCGTAAGGTAGTGAGAAAAAGAGCGGTCAATTTGACCGCTCTTTTTATTTTCTTAATCTCACTAATTCAACTTCGTGATTTTCACCTTTTCTAAGAATCAGATTGGCGCGCTCACGAGTCGGCAGAATGTTTTGTTTTAAATTCAATCCATTAATGTTATCCCAAATGTTGCTAGCTGTTTTAATAGCTTCTTGCTCAGAGAGATTCGCATAATGTTTAAAATAGGAATCCGGATTAGTGAAAGCACTTTGACGGAATTTTAAGAATCGTTTGATATACCATTCTTTAAGCAAATTCTCGTCAGCATCAACATAAATAGAAAAGTCCACAAAATCAGATACGAAGGTTTGATTGGCTTTATTTGAACCCGTTTGGAGAACATTTAACCCTTCTAAAATTAAAATATCCGGTTGATCAACAATATCAAATTTATCAGGGACGATATCGTAAGTCAGATGAGAATAAATAGGCGATTTTACTGATGGCTTGCCTGATTTGATATCGGCTAAAAAACGAATTAATTTGGCCGTATCATAAGAAATAGGGAAGCCTTTTTTCTGTAGCAAATCATCTTTTTTCAGTTTCTCTAATGGATAAAGAAAACCATCAGTGGTGATTAAATCAACTTTTCGTTCGGTAGGCCAATGAGTTAGCAGTGATTGCAAAATACGAGCCGATGTACTTTTCCCGACAGCAACACTACCCGCGATACTAATGATGTAAGGGACTTTAGGGCTTTGTCCGCCAAGAAAACGATTCAAAACGGTTTGGCGGCGAAGGTTTTCGTCAATGTAGTAGTTAATCAGACGTGCAAGTGGCAGATAAATGGTGCTCACTTCATCAAGAGAAAGCTCTTCATTAAAACCTAAAAGCGGTTTGAGATCTTGCTCCGTTAATTTTAGCGGAACAGATTTTCTTAATTC
>CABSXY010000130.1 GCA_902481695.1 uncultured Haemophilus sp.
TTCATCGAAAAGCATAAAACGCAATCCCTCACTTATTTTGAATTTAGCACGTTGTCAGCTTTGCATTTATTTAAACAAGCGAAACTAGATGTCGTCATTTTAGAAGTGGGGCTTGGTGGGCGTTTGGATGCAACGAATATTGTCGATAATGATCTGGCCGTTATCACCAGTATCGATATTGATCATACGGATTTTCTAGGTTCAACACGTGAAGAAATTAGCTTTGAAAAAGCAGGTATTTTTCGCGCAAATAAATCGGTTGTGATTGGCGAACCAAATGTCCCGCGACCTATGTTAGAACAAGCGGAGAAATTACATTGCCATGTTTCACGTCGAGATGTTAATTGGTCGTTTAAAGCCAATGAGCAAACTTGGATGTGGCAGAGCAACAAAGTGCGGTTAGAAAATCTGCCGTTTTGCCAAATTCCATTAGCTAATGCAGCAACCGCTTTGGCGACCGTTGAGCAATTACCTTTTGATATTTCTGTCGAGACCATTAAACGTTCATTAATTGAAGTGGAATTGGTGGGGCGTTTCCAACAATTGAAAGGTAATCAATTAGAAAAATTGGCAGAGCGATTGAGTGTACCTTATTCACAGTTGCCAAAAGTGATCATCGATGTTGGGCATAATCCCCATGCGGCAAAATATTTAGCTGAAAAATTGACCGCACTTAAAACACAAATTTCAGGTCGAATCATTGCCGTTTGCGGTATGTTAAAAGATAAAGATGCCGAGTCGGTGTTTACCCAACTTACTTCCGTTATTGACCAATGGCATTGTGTAACATTAGGTGGTTACCGTGGTCAATCAGGCGATGACTTAAATGCAAAATTAACAACAGTTTGCCCATCAGCAAAAAGTGTTTCTGAAGACTCTGTCATTGAAGGGGCTCAAAGTGCGGTTAAAAATGCAGATAAAAATGACATTGTGCTGGTATTTGGATCTTTTCACACAGTGGGAGAGTTTTTAGAATATTTAGCATAATGGGTTTGCAAAATAAAAAGGCTGACAAGATGTCAGCCTTTCTTTTTACGTTTTATTAGTGAAGCGCTTCAACAACGCTTAAGAACATTTTTAAGATACCGGCATTTAATAAGTCGATAAAGAATGCCCCTACCATTGGTACGATTAAGAACGCTTTGTGAGATGGTCCGAAACGACTGGTAATCGCTTGCATGTTAGCAACAGCTGTTGGTGTTGCACCGAGACCAAAACCACAGTGACCCGCACTTAATACAATCGCATCATAATCTTTGCCCATCATACGGTATGTGACATAGATAGCGAAGAAAGCCATGAAGACAACTTGAACCGCTAAGATAATTAATACATCTGTTGCAAGACCTGCTAATTCCCAAAGTTTGAGAGACATTAAAGCAATCGCTAAGAAGATAGATAAACCTACGCTACCTAATACGTCAATCGCTGAATCAGCCACTTGAAATTTAAATAAATTAGTTAAGCTGTTACGAATAATTACACCAGTAAACAAACACCATACGAATGTTGGTAATTGCATTTGTGTACCTTTTGTTAAGCCATCTAAGTATTGACCGATGAGTAAACATAAAGAAAGCATTGCGATGGTCTCAATGATTGAGCGCGCATTGATTTTACGTTTGTAAGTTGGATGCTCAAATGCTTCTTGTACGTCATCTACTTCATCATTCTCTGGATTCTCACCTTGTTTTTGATGATTTAATAAATAACGAGATACTGGACCACCTAAGATACCACCAAAGACTAAACCGAATGTGGCACATGCCATGGCGATTTCTGTCGCAGCCGGTAGATTAAATTCTTTAGTGAATGTTTCTGCCCATGCCGCACCTGTACCATGACCACCGGTTAGGGTAACTGAACCAGCAAGTAAGCCGTAAGCAGGATCAATGCCTAATAATTGAGTACCTAAAATACCGATGACATTTTGGAAAACAATGAGAAGGGCAGCGACAAGTAGGAAGATAACTAATGGTTTTCCGCCTTTAACTAAGCGGGCAAAGTTTGCACTTAAACCGATAGAGGAGAAGAATACCAACATCATAGAGGTTTGTAAGCTTTTCTCAAAAGTGAATGAAGTGCCATTTACTTTGTATAAAATGGTTAATGCAATAGCCACAATAAAGCCGCCAACAACAGGCTCAGGGATATTAAATGTTTGTAAAACTCGAATGCGTTTTACTAGAAAAAAACCGAGTAATAATACAAAACTTGCTAAAGCAAGTGTTTGATAGGTATCAAAAACAATATTCACGAAATATCCTCCTATTTAGTTTGGTTTCGAGAATTCTTATGAGTTGTGTTCGGGTTCAACTACCACAATATCAACATTGCTATGTAATCCTCGTGGTAATTGGGAGCCTTTTCTGCCGCGTTCCGCACGGAATTTTTGCAGATCTTCCGGTTTTAATGTGATTTTTCGTTTGCCGGAATGGAACTCAAGGCTAGCCTGTTCTGAAATTAAGAACAATTTCACCAATAATTCTGACCGCGCTTTTGCATTCGCTGCTGGAATACTGATGATTTTGTTGCCTTTCCCTTTTGATAATGCCGGTAAATCCCGTACCGGAAAAATCAGCATTCGACCCGCTGAAGTGAGGGACACAAGAAGTGAGGCCGACTCGGAAAGTGTCTCAGGTTTCAAGACTTTCGCATTTTCTGGCAAAGAAATCAAGGCTTTTCCTGCTTTATTACGCGCAATTAAATCTTCAAATTTGCAAATAAAACCATATCCTGCATCTGATGCCATCAATAATTCTTGTTTTTCAGGTTCCATAATAACCTGTTCAATGATCGCACCTGGCGGTAATGTCAGTTTACCGGTGAGCGGTTCACCTTGTGAACGCGCAGAAGGCAAGCTTAATGGATCTAAAGCATAGCTACGACCGGTGCTGTCAATAAAGATCACCGGTTGATTACTTTTACCACAAGCGTGAGCGAGATATTTATCGCCTGCTTTGTAGCTTAATCCTGCCGGATCAATGTCATGACCTTTTGCACAGCGTACCCAACCCATTTCAGATAAGATAACGGTAACAGGTTCTGCTGGAGTCATTTCACTTTCAGAAATCGCTTTCGCTTCTTCACGCTCAACTAATTGAGACATTCTAGGGCTGGCGTATTTTTTCGCATCTTCTTGAATTTCTTTTTTGATCAAGGTATTTAAGCGACGCTCCGATCCTAAAATTAACTCTAAATTTGACCGCTCTTCTTCGAGTTTATCTTTTTCAGCTTGCAATTGATGTTCTTCTAATTTGGCTAAATGACGTAAACGTAAGTTTAAAATGGCTTCTGCCTGTTCATCACTTAAGTTAAAGCGAGCCATTAAAACTTGTTTAGGTTCATCTTCAGTACGAATAATTTCAATCACTTCATCAATATTGAGGAAGGCAATCATCAAACCATCTAAAATGTGCAAACGAGCGAGTACTTTATCTAAACGATGTTGTAAACGACGCGTTACTGTTGTGCGACGGAATGTCAGCCATTCGGTAAGAACTTGAAGTAAGCCTTTCACGGCTGGTTTATGATCAAGCCCGATCATATTCATATTCACACGATAGCTTTTTTCGAGATCTGTCGTTGCAAATAAATGCGCCATTAAGGCATCTGTGTCAACGCGATTTGAACGCGGGACAAGCACGATACGCACAGGATTTTCATAATCTGCTTCATCACGAATATCTTCCACCATTGGTAATTTTTTCGCGGTCATTTGCTCAGCAATTTGAGCAATAATTTTCGATGGTGAAGATTGATGAGGAAGTGCACTAATGATGATTTCACCGTCTTCTTTATGCCATGTTGCACGCATTTTGATAGAACCACGACCGGTTTCATACATTTTGCGAATATCATCTTTAGGGGAAATAATTTCCGCTTCAGTTGGGAAATCAGGGCCTTGAATGATATTGAGTACATCGTCTAATCCCGCTTTTGGATTATCTAATAACAGGACAGCTGCATCCGCCACTTCATTAATATTGTGTGGTGGAATATCGGTTGCCATCCCGACGGCAATCCCGGTGGTGCCGTTTAAGAGAATCTGAGGCAAACGAGCAGGCAAATATTGTGGTTCTTCTAAGGTGCCATCAAAGTTCGGTTGGAAATCAACAGTGCCTTGACCTAATTCAGATAATAGAATTTCAGAGATTTTGGACAAGCGAGATTCTGTATAACGCATTGCCGCGAATGATTTAGGATCATCTGGCGCCCCCCAGTTTCCTTGGCCATCCACTAAAGGATAACGGTAAGAAAAGGGCTGAGCCATTAATACCATGGCTTCATAACAAGCGAAGTCACCGTGTGGGTGGAATTTACCTAACACATCACCGACGGTACGCGCAGATTTTTTAAATTTCGCTGCAGCATTTAAACCCAGTTCAGACATCGCATAAACAATACGACGTTGGACAGGCTTTAAGCCATCACCAATAAAAGGCAATGCACGATCCATGATGACGTACATTGAATAATTAAGGTAAGCCTTTTCTGTAAAGGTGCGAAGTGGCATCTGCTCGATGCCTTCGTAGTTAATATTGCTCATATTCTTCTAATCTATTTTCTGGTTGCACCAGAATTCTCATCTGAATGTTCGTGAGGAGAATGTCCCATATCTATTCCTTTATGACTGTCTATTTCATAAGGAACAGGTTGAGGTTTTTGTGGATTGGCTTCTTTAAAGGCTTCGTCTTTTAGTTTTCCGGAATAAATATTCGGATTTTTTTCGCCTTCGACCACGATTTGTCCCATCGTACCTTTATTCACAGCACGGAAAATGGAGTGATCCATAAAGACATAAGTGCCAGGTACATCAATTCGAGTTTCTACCATTGTGGCACTGCCGGATGGAATCAAGGTAGTTTGAACATTGTGATTAACAAGCGTACCGCCTTCCACATATACATTGTCAAATACTGCACCGATTAAGTGGAAAGAAGAGCATAAATTCGGCCCCGCATTTCCTACAAATAGGCGAATTGTTTCGCCAGTTTTTGCTTTTAAGGCATTTTCATCCATAGTTGCGCCGACTTTGCCGTTGAAGAGGACATATTCTGGGCGCTCATCAATAGCTTTTTTCATACTAAACGGCTGCAAGCCAGGATCGCCAAATTCACCTTTTGTATAGAATTCACTTTGCATAATGTAAAATTCACGATCCACTTTTGGTAAGCCTTCTTTTGGCTCAACTAAAACTAAACCATACATCCCTTTAGCAAGGTGAATATCCACAGGCTGGCTGCCGCAGTGGTATAAATAAATCCCCGAACGTAACGCTCTAAATTGGAAGGTCGATGTACGTGTTGGTGGCGTTTCACTCGCGATAGCACCGCCCATTGGCACAGCGGCAGCATGAAAATCGATACTGTGCGGCATCATTGAACTCGCTGAATTGGAAAGTTGCACTTCCACCATATCGCCTTCGCGTACACGAATGAATGGCGCAGG
>CABSXY010000131.1 GCA_902481695.1 uncultured Haemophilus sp.
CTTGAGCAAAAAGAAAACCGCAAATTGAAAAAAACGGAAAAACAAACGTTAAAAGATGATGTGGTGATGAATTTATTGCCACGAGCATTCACTAAAAATCAGCAAACTGCCGTGTGGGTTGATACCGAAAATAATCTTGTTCATGTTGATGCGGCATCCAGTAAACGTGCAGAAGATGCCTTAGCGTTATTGCGTAAATCACTTGGTTCGTTACCGGTTGTGCCGTTGGCATTTGCGAATGAACCTTCGACCATTTTAACGGATTGGATTGTGCAGGAAAAAATTCCGCATTGGTTGGTGGCGTTAGAAGAGGCTGAATTACGTGGAAGCCAAGAAGACAGCGTGATCCGCTGCAAAAAACAGCCTTTGGAAAATGAAGAGATTCTCGCACTTTTACAAGATGGCAAAAAAGTGGTGAGCAAGCTCGCATTAGAATGGGAAGATACGCTGACTTTTGTATTTAATGAAGATTGCACGCTCAAACGTTTAAAATTTGCCGATGCGGTGCGTGAGAAAAATGCGGATATTTTAAAAGAAGATTATGCGCAGCGCTTTGATGCTGATTTTGTATTAATGACGGGTATTTTATCTAAACTGACAGAAAACTTACTCGATGAATTCGGTGGCGAGAAAGTAAGATTAGGCTAGTTTTAATCATGAAATAAAAAAGGCGAACATGATGTTCGCCTTTTGTTTAAAAGTGCGGTCAAATTTCCGCACGTTTTTAATTAGTGTGTACTCGTACTGGTTGTCGTACGGTTTGCACGTTTACGATCGTTTTCCGTTAAGAGTTTTTTACGGATACGGATCGATTCAGGTGTCACTTCCACTAACTCATCGTCATCGATAAATTCGATGGCTTGTTCAAGGGAGAATTTCACCGGTGTAGTTAAGACGATTGCATCATCTTTACCTGATGCACGCATATTGGTGAGTTTTTTACCTTGTAAACAGTTTACGGTTAAGTCGTTTGTACGGCTGTGAATACCGATGATTTGACCTTCGTAAACTTCTACGTTGGCTTCGATCATTAATTTACCACGCTCTTGTAAACCAAATAGTGCATAAGCAAGTGCTTTACCGGTTGCGTTAGAAATTAATACACCGTTTTTACGTTGGCCGATTTCACCTGGTTTGATGTCATCGTAGTGATCGAAACTAGAGTAAAGTAAACCAGTACCAGATGTCATAGTCATGAATTCACCACGGAAACCGATTAAGCCACGGCTAGGGATGATGTATTCTAAACGTACACGACCTTTGCCATCCGGCATCATGTCGCGAACTTCACCTTTACGGATACCTAATGCTTCCATGACAGAACCTTGGTGTTGTTCTTCTACGTCGATAGTCACTTGTTCGTAAGGCTCTTGTTTTTTGCCGTTGATTTCACGGTAGATTACTTTAGGACGAGAAACCGCAAGCTCATAACCTTCACGACGCATATTTTCAATTAATACAGAAAGGTGTAATTCACCACGGCCAGAAACACGGAATTCATCTGGGTTTGGAGTTTCTTCTACGCGTAATGCCACGTTGTGAACTAATTCTTTGTTTAAGCGTTCAAGAATTTGACGAGAAGTCACATATTTACCTTCTTGACCTGCAAATGGTGAAGTATTTACACAGAAGAACATGGTTACGGTTGGTTCATCAACGGTTAATGAAGGTAAGGCTTCAACGGCGTTGATATCACAAATAGTATCCGAGATATTTAATTCACCTAAACCGGTAATCGCGATAATATCGCCTGCGTAAGCAACATCTTCTTCATAACGTTGTAAACCAAGGTGACCTAATACTTGACCCACACGGCCTTGACGAGTTTTACCTTCGCCATCAATAATCGTTACAGGTTGGTTTGGTTTGATTGCACCACGTTTGATACGACCGATACCGATAACACCCACATAGCTGTTATAGTCTAATTGTGAGATTTGCATTTGGAATGGGGCATCAAGTTCCACTTTTGGCGGTTCAACGTGTTGAACAATCGCTTCAAATAATGGCGTCATGTCTTCTGCTAATTCTTCGTGTTCAAGACCTGCTACACCATTTAATGCAGATGCATAGATAATCGGGAAGTCTAATTGCTCATCGGTTGCACCAAGGTTAACGAATAAATCGAATACTTGATCCACCACCCAGTCAGGACGTGCACCTGGGCGGTCAACTTTGTTGATAACTACGATTGGTTTTAAACCATGAGCAAAGGCTTTTTGGGTTACGAAACGCGTTTGTGGCATTGGGCCGTCAAAGGCATCTACCACTAAAAGTACAGAATCCACCATAGAAAGCACACGTTCTACTTCACCACCGAAGTCCGCGTGTCCTGGGGTATCTACGATGTTAATGCGATAACCATTCCAGTTAATTGCGGTATTTTTTGCAAGAATGGTAATACCACGTTCTTTTTCAAGATCGTTTGAGTCCATTACGCGTTCATCAACATCACCACGAGTTGATTCAAATGTACCAGATTGTTGAAGGAGTTTGTCAACGAGGGTGGTTTTACCATGGTCAACGTGAGCGATAATTGCGATATTGCGCAATTTGTTAATATCAATGTCGTTTTTCATTTATTACGTTCTTAAAGTTTAAGTTTTGTAGGGTGGAATTTTAATGCCACCGAATAGTCCAAGTAGTTTGAATTAGTGAGTAAACTCACCCTACGAGAATCTCGAAAGGGCAAAAATTATACACGATATTTCGCTGTTCTGCTATGCCAGGGGATAAAATAAATCTTATGAAAAAGGCAAGCGATTGCGTTATAATGCTCTTTTAATTTTATTAAAGATTATACACATAGCAAAATAGAGGACTCCTTATGCCAAATGCAAATGCAATTGCCAACGTATTCAAATTGATCGAAGAGAACGATATTAAATTCGCACTACTTCGTTTCACCGACATTAAAGGTAAAGAACACAGTGTTTCCATCCCGGTTAGCCTTGTCGATGAAGATATGTTTGAAGATGGCAAAATGTTCGATGGCTCTTCTGTTGAAGGTTGGAAAACCATTAACAAAGCCGATATGCTTTTAATGCCAATTGCTGAAACTGCAGTAGTCGATCCATTTGCGCAGATCCCAACACTTTCAATTCGTTGTAGCGTTTATGAGCCAACAACCATGCAAAGCTATGATCGTGATCCGCGTTCAATCGCTATTCGAGCAGAAAACTATATGCGTTCAACAGGCGTTGCAGATCAGGCATTCTTTGGTCCAGAACCTGAGTTCTTCTTATTTGATGATGTACGTTTTGATGTATCAATGAACCGTGCTTCTTTCGCCATTGATGACATTGAAGCCGCTTGGAACACCAATAAAAAATATGAAGGCGGTAACAATGCTTATCGTCCATTGAAGAAAGGTGGTTATTGTGCGGTGGCACCAATTGATACCGCTCATGATATTCGATCTGAAATGTGTTTAATTTTAGAAGAAATGGGCTTAGTCATCGAAGCTCATCACCATGAAGTGGCAACAGCGGGTCAAAACGAAATTGCAACGAAATTCAATAGCTTGACTTTAAAAGCGGATGAAACGCAAATCTATAAATATGTGGTGCAAAACGTTGCCTTAGAACACGGCAAAACTGCTTGCTTTATGCCAAAACCAATCACGGGTGATAATGGTTCAGGTATGCACTGTAATATGTCATTAAGTAAGGACGGTAAAAACATTTTCCAAGGTGATAAATATGCAG
Source organism: uncultured Haemophilus sp. (assembly GCA_902481695.1). GTDB lineage: Bacteria > Pseudomonadota > Gammaproteobacteria > Enterobacterales > Pasteurellaceae > Haemophilus_D. Next base: position 3,708 of record CABSXY010000131.1, read on the forward strand.
GCCTTTCTGAAACCGCACTTTATTACATCGGCGGTATCATTAAGCATGCTAAAGCATTAAATGCGTTCACCAACCCAAGTACTAACTCATACAAACGTTTAGTACCTGGTTTTGAAGCACCTGTATTGTTGGCTTACTCTGCAAGTAACCGTTCTGCCTCAATTCGTATTCCAGCAGTAACTAGCCCGAAAGCAATCCGTATTGAAGCGCGTTTCCCAGATCCAATGGCAAACCCATATCTGGCTTTCGCTGCATTATTAATGGCAGGTCTTGATGGTGTGGTGAACAAAATTCATCCAGGCGATGCAATGGATAAAAATCTTTACGATCTTCCACCGGAAGAATTAAAAGATATTCCAGCAGTCGCGAGCTCGCTAGAAGAAGCGTTGAATTCATTAGAAAAAGACTATGAGTTCTTAACTCAAGGTGGTGTATTTGCTAAAGACTTTATCGAAGCATTTATTAGTGTTAAACGTAAAGACGTAGAACGTTTAAATATGACACCACATCCAGTTGAGTTTGAGATGTATTATGCTTAATTAACATGTAATTATTTGATTTTTTTAAATATAAAAGATATCACTTCTTCAGTGGTATCTTTTTTATTTATATTAATAGCTTATGTGTTGTTATAATTAACTATTATTCATTAAAATCATTTTAATTCCCTTGTTAGCATGGGGGAACTCAGGTAGAATGCGGTAAGTTTATAGTATATTCAATTGACCAGAAAGGATTAATAATGAGTGATAGTCGTTATCAAAAACTAAATGAGTCGGATGAGATTGATTTGGTTGAATTAGTTAAAAATCTGTGGAAGAAAAAACTATGGATTATTTTATCAGCTTTCGTTTGTACCGCCATTGCGGCAGGCTATGCTTTTACGGCTAAAGAGCAATGGACATCTAAATCAGTAGTAATTGCTCCCAAGGTGGCCAATTTAGGCGATTATTTATCATTTCGTAGTGAATATGCATCTATTCTAGATATCAAAGATTTTTCTCAAGATAAAGTTTCAGAACAGGTATTTCATGACTTTAAAACGGCTTTATTTTCACGTAGCTTGAAAGAGGCATTCTTTTCTCAATCAAAATGGTTTAACACTTATGCTGATAAAAATGCTAATTCTGAAGAGGCTAAACTGAAGCTGTTATCTAATTTGGTTGATAAAAATCTGATTGTTACCATACCAGATCCTAAAAAAGAGCCAAATTCAATTGGTGTGAATGTTAGTTTTGCTGCTGAGACTCCAAAAGATGCGCAGAATGTATTGTTGGACTATATCCAATTTGTAAACCAATGGGTGCTTGCTGAGAATAAAAAAGACTTTCTAGCGAATATTAATTTAGTGCTTAGTGGATTAGAAGTTCAGAAAAACAAGATTGAACGAGATACGGAAACTGTGCGTCAAATTCAGTTAGAAAACCTTACAACAGCATTAGATATCGCAAAATCAGCAGGAATTAAAGATTATTCAAAATCTTTAAGTGGTAATGTAAGCGTACCAGAAGTACTGTTAGGTGATGCGAAGGTACCATTTAGTGATTCAAAACTCAGTGATGGCTCGTATTTATTTATGTTGGGGGAAAAGTACTTGCAAGCTCAGGTCGATACATTGAAAAACGCACCTTTAGTCTATCCGCTGAATTATTATAATATCGAAAAACAAGCTAACTTATTAAATGCATTAGAGAAAAAAGTAGAGAAAGAAG
>CABSXY010000132.1 GCA_902481695.1 uncultured Haemophilus sp.
CTATGGGTTGTGGTAGCAATTGTCATGATGACAGCTTACCAAAGTTTTAATTCCAATGGCGTGAGTGATTCAACAGATTACACAACCTTTGTGTATGATGTGAGTAACAGTCAAGTGAAGGAAGCGCGCTTTGATGCGAATGAAATCACTGTGACTAAAAATGACGGTTCTAAATATATGACCGTGATGCCACCGTTGGAAGACAAAAAGCTCTTAGATGACTTATTAAATAAAAAAGTTAAAATCGAAGGTACGCCTTTTGAAAAACGCAGTTTATTATCACAAATTTTAATTTCGTGGTTTCCAATGTTATTCCTTGTAGGGGTATGGATTTTCTTCATGCGTCAAATGCAAGGCGGTGGCGGGAAAGCTATGAGCTTCGGTAAAAGCCGCGCTAAAATGCTGACCCAAGATCAAATTAAGGTGACTTTTGCAGATGTTGCAGGTTGTGATGAAGCAAAAGAAGAAGTGGCTGAAATAGTTGACTTCTTGCGTGAACCGAAAAAATTCCAAAACCTTGGTGGTAAAATTCCAAAAGGGATTTTAATGGTAGGTCCTCCAGGTACAGGTAAAACCTTATTAGCGAAAGCTATTGCGGGTGAAGCAAAAGTGCCTTTCTTTACCATTTCAGGTTCTGACTTTGTAGAGATGTTTGTGGGTGTTGGTGCTTCTCGTGTACGTGATATGTTCGAGCAAGCGAAGAAAAATGCACCATGCTTAATCTTTATTGATGAAATTGATGCAGTAGGTCGCCAACGTGGTGCTGGTTTAGGTGGTGGACATGATGAGCGTGAACAAACCCTTAACCAAATGTTAGTTGAAATGGATGGTTTTGGTGGTAACGAAGGCGTAATCGTTATTGCTGCAACTAACCGTCCAGATGTACTTGACCCAGCATTAACGCGTCCAGGTCGTTTTGACCGTCAAGTTGTTGTCGGTTTACCGGATGTGAAAGGTCGTGAGCAAATTCTAAAAGTTCACATGCGAAAAGTGCCTGTCGCTGATGATGTAGATGCAATGACACTGGCGCGTGGTACACCAGGTTATTCAGGTGCGGATTTAGCGAATTTGGTTAATGAAGCGGCGTTATTTGCTGCGCGTAGCAATAAACGTACTGTATCGATGCTTGAGTTTGAAAAAGCCAAAGATAAGATCAATATGGGACCTGAACGTCGTACCATGATCATGACGGATAAACAAAAAGAATCGACAGCGTACCATGAAGCAGGTCACGCCATTGTAGGTTACTTAGTACCTGAACATGATCCGGTACATAAAGTCACGATTATTCCTCGTGGCCGCGCATTAGGTGTGACTTTCTTCTTGCCTGAAGGTGATCAAATTAGTATCAGCCAAAAACAATTAGAAAGTAAACTTTCAACACTTTATGCAGGACGTTTAGCAGAAGATTTGATTTACGGTGAAGAAAATATTTCTACCGGTGCATCTAACGATATTAAAGTGGCAACCAATATTGCACGTAATATGGTGACCCAATGGGGCTTCTCAGATAAACTCGGTCCGATTCTTTATACTGAAGATGAAGGCGAAGTATTCTTAGGTCGCTCAATGGCGAAAGCAAAACATATGTCTGACGAAACAGCACATGCAATTGATGAAGAAGTTCGTGCGATTGTAAATCGTAACTATGCGAGAGCAAGACAGATTTTGATCGACAATATGGATATTCTTCACGCCATGAAAGATGCGTTAGTGAAATATGAAACCATTGAAGAAGAACAAATCAAGCAGCTAATGAATCGTGAGCCTGTTACACCACCATCTGGTTGGGAAGATAACAAAGACACGAGCTCGAAAGCTAAGCCACAAGAAGAAACCACTGAAAGCGTGGTTAATCATTCAGAAGATCCTGAAGAGTAAGAATAAAGCCTTCCTAATTAGGAAGGCTTTTTTTATTTATAATGTCATTCTTTTCATCACTATATTCCGTTATAATCTAGCCTTTAAAATTTGATTTAAAAATTGACCGCACTTTATGAAACTTTACGCTAATAACAAATGTCTAGATTTATCATTCCCTCAAATTATGGGGATTTTGAATTTCACGCCTGATTCATTTTCAGATGGCGGACAGTTTTTTAGTCTAGACAAAGCATTATTTCAAGTTGAAAAAATGCTCAAAGAAGGTGCAACAATTATTGATATTGGCGGGGAATCAACTCGACCAATAATGGCAGAAGAAGTGCCTGAAACTGAAGAGTTGCAACGAGTGATACCTCTTGTTGAAGCCGTGCAAAAACGTTTTGATTGTTGGATTTCAGTGGATACCTCTAAAGCAATTGTGATGCAAGAAGCAGCTAAGGTCGGCATGGATTTAATCAATGATATTCGTGCTCTACGTGAACCTGGCGCACTCGAAATAGCAGGACAGTTGAATTTACCGACTTGTATCATGCATATGCAAGGACAGCCGCGCACAATGCAGACTAATCCGCATTATGATGATGTAGTCAAAGATGTTTATCAGTTTTTAGAGGCTCGGACTCAAGCTTGTCTAGAGGCAGGAATTGCCAAAGAAAATATTATTTGGGATATGGGGTTTGGTTTTGGTAAGACCGTGCAGCATAACTATAAACTTTTACAGCAATTAGCACACTTTTGTGAAAGTGGTTATCCCATTTTAGCAGGCCTTTCACGTAAATCGATGATTGGTGCCGTATTAGATAAACCCGTAACTGAACGTGTTGTGGGAAGTGTAGCTGGCGCATTAATTGCTGCACTAAATGGTGCGACAATTTTACGCGTACATGATGTGGCTGCAACGGCAGATGCTTTGAAAGTATGGCAAACAACGCAACAGGCGTAAGAAAGTAACAGATTTTATATGTTGTAGAGTAAATGATTTCTGCAATATCAATTATTCAAATTTATAAGGAATGAACATGGCAAATCGTAAATATTTTGGTACAGATGGCGTACGCGGTAAAGTGGGTACTTATCCAATCACGCCTGATTTCGCATTGAAATTAGGTTGGGCTGCGGGTAAGGTTTTAGCTTCACAAGGTTCTCGCACAGTATTAATCGGAAAAGATACTCGTATTTCAGGTTATATGTTGGAATCGGCTCTTGAAGCAGGTTTAGCTGCCGCTGGCTTAACTGCCGCATTTACCGGTCCAATGCCAACCCCTGCCGTAGCGTATTTAACCCGCACTTTCCGTTTAGAAGCGGGTATTGTCATTTCGGCATCACATAACCCTTATTATGATAACGGGATTAAATTCTTCTCTTCACAAGGTACAAAATTACCAGACGATATTGAAGAAGCGATTGAAGCCATGCTTGATCAGCCAATGGATTGTGTGGAGTCTGCTGATTTAGGTAAAGCGAGCCGTATCAGTGATGCCGCAGGACGTTATATTGAATTTTGTAAAAGTACTTTCCCTCCACATCTTGGTTTAGATGGTTATAAAATCGTGGTGGATTGTGCAAATGGAGCGACTTATCATATTGCGCCAAATGTATTACGTGAGTTAGGCGCAGAAGTGATTGAAATTGGTACAGATCCTAACGGAATCAATATTAATGAGAAATGTGGTGCAACCGATGTAAAAGCGTTACAGGAAAAAGTGCTTGAAACAAAAGCAGATGTTGGTCTTGCTTATGATGGTGATGGTGACCGTATTATGATGGTGGATCACTTAGGTAATAAAGTAGATGGTGACCAAATCCTTTTCATTATTGCTCGTGAAGCTTTACGTTCAGGTCAGCTAAAAGGTGGCGTAGTGGGCACATTAATGAGTAATATGAGCTTAGAGATTGCTTTAAAAATGTTAGGTGTACCTTTTGTGCGAGCTAACGTTGGCGACCGTTATGTGTTAGAAAAAATGGTAGAACATAACTGGACGCTAGGCGGAGAAAACTCTGGCCATATCATTATTGCTGATAAAAATACGACAGGTGATGGTATTATTGCATCACTAGCTGTATTAAGTGCAATGGTTCAACATCGTTTATCTTTAAACGAGCTTGCAAGTGCGGTGAAATTATTCCCTCAAGTACTCATTAATGTTCGTTTTGCTGGTGGTGATAATCCATTAGAAAGTGAAGCGGTAAAAGCGGTAGCTGCAGATGTGGAAAAACGTTTAGAAGGCAAAGGTCGAATTTTACTGCGTAAGTCTGGTACTGAGCCTCTTATTCGCGTCATGGTCGAATGTGAAGACGGTGCACTTGCAAAACAATGTGCAGAAGAAATTGCAGAAGCAGTGAAAGCAAATTAATGAAGTGGGGGCTAGCCCCCATTTTTGATCTATAAAATTTATTTTTTATTATTTTTAGGAAAGCCAATACATGAAAATTTTTATTATGCGTCATGGAGAAGCCGAAGTTATTGCTTCATCAGATGAGTCGCGACATTTAAACGACTACGGACGGAAACAGTCAATATCACAAGGTCAATGGCTTAAAACACATCTAAATTCAACCGCACTTTCAGTTCAGAAAGTGATTGTCAGTCCTTATGTTCGTGCACAAGAAACGTTTGAGCTCGTAAACTCAGCGTTAGACAATATTCTTAATGATGTTGAAACTTGGAGTGGAATTACACCTTATGGGAATGCGACGCTGGTAGCAGATTATTTATCTGTTTTGCAGGAACAAGGTATTGAAAGTGTTTTGCTCGTTTCTCATTTACCTTTAGTAGGAGGTATTGTTTCAGAGCTTTATGGCAAGCGAAATCCAATCAGTTTTTATCCTTCAACGATTGTTCAAATCGACTGGAATGGAGAAAAAGGCACCATTGAAGCTTTTCATTATCCGGAATAGAATGGCTAAAATACGAAAAACAAAGTTTATATTATTTACTTTTTAAAAGCAGTCAAAAATAGGCAACACCTAAAAATGTGTATTTTTAGGTGTTTTTTTTAAAATTTTTTTGATAGACTGAAAATGAGCTATAAATGAATAGCTTAAATTAAGCAATCATAATGACACAAGGAGAGTAGCTATGAACAATAAAATCGAAGATAAAGCAACTGAAGTAAAAGATACGACAGTGAATGCTGCAACACAAGTTAAAGATGCATTAGTTGCAGCGGCTAACTATATTAAAGATGCTGTGACACATAAAGCGTCTGAGGCAAAAGAAGTGGTTGAAGACAAAGCTACTGAAGTGAAAGATGTAACTGAAGATAAAGTATCTGAAGTAAGAAAAGCAGTTTCTGAAGCAAAAGAAGCAATTGATGATAAAGCTACTGAAATGAAAAAAGCAATTGATGAAAAATTTTCTGAAGTAAAAAGAGCTGTCGAAGATAAAGCATCAGAAGTGAAAAAAGCAGTTTCAGAAGCAAAAGATGAAGTGGCAGATAAAGCAGCTGAGCTAAAAGATGAAGCTGAAGATAAAGCATCAGAAGCAAAAGATACGGTCTTAGGCAAAGTAGCTAAATTAAAA
>CABSXY010000133.1 GCA_902481695.1 uncultured Haemophilus sp.
AAGAGCAGGAATACAAGCTTGTTGGATTGGCGAAGGTGTTTCAAAACCAAGGTCAGAAACGGCTTTTAGAATGAATTCAGGCAAGCCTAAATCATTAAAAGTGATTTTGTCTGTCATTAAAATACTCGAATGTAAGTAAGGAAAGCTCAATTTCGCTTTCAGGTTTATTTGTTACAAAAGAAAGAGGAAAGTCTAAAAAACAGCAGTTTTTGTGACCGCACTTTTTTCTTCTTTTTCGTCTTCTGTTTGAGCCGGTTTCAATTTCATCAGCTCTAACACGGCAAAACGATACTCAACAAAGTTATATACCTGATTCGCAATAGCGAGTTTGAATAAAGCCGCAGCTTCATCAATTTGCCCCAAATTGAGTTTTTGTTTTGCTAGATAAAAGTAGGTTTCGGTTAATATTTCTGCATATTGTTGCGAGTTTTCTGCAAATTTGGTTGCCCGCTCTTGCAAGTCACTCACGGAAATATTACCTAAATAGTATTGAACGATATTTGTTCCCCAGAAGTCCTTAGATAGCCCTTTAGCTCGTTCAACAAGGTTGGCATGGGCTTCTTGTGGTTTTAATTTTTGTTCGTTCAAATAGAGCCAGAGTACGCGATAGGGATCTTTGGTATCGGCTTCATAAAACTTCATCAAATCGTCTTCAGCAAGATTATAGCGTTCGACGTAATAAAAATTTAAACCACGATTAAGGTGGGTATAGTCATAACTTGGATCCAATTCAAACACCGCATTAAAGGTTTCTAATGCACTGTCGTAATCTTCTTCAAGCAGTAAGTAAAGCCCTAAATAATTGTAAACGGAAGCCATCTTTGGCTGTAATGCAAGGGCTTGTGTAAAGTCATAACGTGCGAGGCCCCATAAACCGAGGGAATCGTATAATACGCCACGTTCAAAGTGAAGCGTCGCCCGTTCTTCATTACTCATTTTTCCAACTAATAAAACCTGCCCAATTCGGGTAATCATCACTTCTTGTTCGAAGTGCGTATTCGGCGTTTGATCCGCTAGCACGACTTTATTTGGTGCGACAAACACGTTTCCCGATTGCACACAACCGGAAATAAATAAAATCACACTTAGGCTAGACAACGAAACTAGAAAACGGAATAACCGAAAATACTGCATTGTTTTATAAGTTAGTTTGATAATCAAAACGGGTGTGTAAACTAAATTCACACACCCTGTGAGATTATTCTTGTTCTTCTGAAATATCTTCTGCAGGTGAAGATTCTGCTTCAGTTTCTTGTTTTGGTGCAAGATCTTTCATGGTTAAGCGGATACGACCTTGACGATCGATTTCAACTACTTTAACCGTTACTTCTTGACCAACTTGAAGATAATCACTCACTTTCTCTACACGCTCTTCAGCGATTTGAGAAATATGAACTAAACCTTCTTTATTTCCAACGATAGCGACGAATGCACCAAAGTCAGCAAGACGAGTTACTTTACCTTTGTAAATTGCGCCAGCTTCAACTTCAGCAACGATTTCTTCAATACGTGCCATCACATTTTTAGCTGCACTGCTATCTACTGCAGCAATTTTCACTGTACCATCATCATCGATATCGATAGAAGTACCAGTTTCTTCAGTTAATGCACGGATAGTTGCACCACCTTTACCGATAACATCTTTGATTTTCTTCGGATCAATTTTCATGGTGTGAATACGCGGCGCGTAGTCAGAAATATCTGCACGTGGTGCAGGGATTGCTTGTTCCATTACGCCAAGAATGTGCATACGTGCACCTTTTGCTTGGTTTAATGCAATTTGCATAATTTCAGGGGTGATACCTTCAATTTTGATGTCCATTTGAAGTGCGGTGACACCTTCACGTGTACCCGCTACTTTGAAGTCCATATCACCTAAGTGGTCTTCATCACCTAAGATATCTGAAAGAACCACAAATTTTTCTTCTTCTTTTACTAAGCCCATTGCGATACCTGCAACAGCGGCTTTGATTGGTACACCCGCATCCATTAATGCTAAAGACGCACCACATACAGATGCCATAGAAGAAGAACCGTTAGATTCAGTGATTTCAGATACAACACGTACTACATACGGGAATTCTGCAAGGCTTGGCATAACCGCAGCGACACCACGTTTTGCTAAACGACCGTGACCGATTTCACGACGTTTTGGTGAGCCGATCATACCAGTTTCACCTACAGAGTATGGAGGGAAGTTGTAGTGGAATAAGAAGTGATCTTGACGTTCACCTGTTAATTCATCAATGATTTGTGCATCACGTTCAGTACCTAACGTTGCAACGGCTAATGCTTGCGTTTCACCACGGGTGAAAATTGCAGAACCGTGAGTACGTGGTAATACACCTGTGCAAATATCTAATGCACGAACGGTATCAACGGTACGACCATCAATACGTGGTTCACCTGCAATGATACGGCCACGAACGATTTGGCTTTCAAGTGCGGTGAAAATATCCACGATTTTACCTTCGCTGATTTCTTCATCTTCTGCTGTGATTTGTGCAATCACATCCGCTTTAATCGCATCGATTTGTTCGTAACGTGCTTGTTTTTCAGTAATGCGGTATGCATCGCCTAAACGTGCTTCAGCAATCGCTTTTACTTTGTTGATTAAATCTGTGTTTGGTTGTGGTGCAACCCAATCCCAACGTGGTTTGCCTGCTTCTTTGGCAAATTCTTTGATTGCTTCAATCACAACTTGTTGTTGCTGATGACCAAATACTACCGCCGCTAACATTTGTTCTTCAGTTAAAATGTCAGCTTCAGATTCAACCATTAATACGGCTTTGTCAGTACCTGCAACCACTAAGTCCAAACGGCTTTGTTTTTGTTCAGCCATAGTTGGGTTTAATACGAATTGGTTGTCGATAAAACCAACGCGCGCTGCACCGATAGGGCCATTGAAAGGTACACCAGATAAGGTTAATGCTGCAGAAGCACCAATCATTGCCACTAAGTCAGGGCTGATTTGTGGGTTTACAGAAACTACAGTTGCCACAACTTGGATTTCGTTGAAGAAACCTTCTGGGAATAATGGACGAATTGGACGGTCGATTAAACGAGCAATTAAAGTTTCGCCTTCAGACGGACGACCTTCACGTTTGAAAAAACCACCAGGGATTTTACCTGCCGCATAAGTACGTTCTTGGTAGTTTACGGTTAATGGGAAGAAGTCTTGACCTTCTTTCACATCTTTTTTAGCAACAACAGTCACGAATACCGTGGTATCGTCCATGCTTGCCATAACCGCAGCAGTTGCTTGACGTGCAATTGCGCCGGTTTCTAGAGTAACGGTATGTTGACCGTATTTAAATTGTTTAACAATTGGATTCACAATGTTTTCCTTCAAAATAATATTTAAAACAAAGCTTTATTTTCCAGATTGCGACTAGCAAAAGAAATCTCTCGAAAAAATGACCGCACTTTGAGCGTTTAAAAATTTCTTTTGATAGCCGCACGCTAATGCAGAAAATAAAGCTCGCTTATTATACAGGGTTTTAAATTTATTGGTAACTTTATTTAATATAAGCAACTTGTTATCATATTCTCATACAAATACATACGTAAGGAGACACTATGATTATCAGTGCATTAAATAACCCAAATTTCAAAGTGGGTTTACCAAAAGTTATCGCGGACATTTGCGATCATCTCAACACCTTAGATCTTGAAGCATTAGAAAATGGCCGTCATGATTTAAGCGATCAGGTTTATATGAATGTCATGGAATTTGATACGGTTGAAGCGGATAGCAAACAAGCTGAACTTCACCATAAATATTTGGATATTCAATTACTTATTCGTGGTGAAGAGAATGTTGAAGTAAGCGCGACTTATCCAAACCTCAGCTTATACGATGAATATCGTGATGCCGATGACTACCAACTTACCCCACAAATTGAAAATAAAAGTACGGTGACACTTTTACCCAAAATGTTCGCCGTCTTTTTCCCTTATGAGCCACATAAACCAGGTTGCACCGTAAACGGCAAATCAAGTTTTGTGAAAAAACTGGTGGTGAAAGTACCAGTCGAATTGATTTAATTTAATTATTTCGACTCATTAAAGCAAAAGTGCGGTCAGAAATTTATGTATTTTTCTGACCGCACTTTTTTATTATTTAATCACCGTAATTGACCATTTAGCATCATCAATTTGCTCGAAGTTTGTCACTTCATATCCCTCTTCTGCCGCCCAGGCAGGAATGGCTTCAGTGGCTTGTGTGCAGTCGAATTCAATTTCTAGGCCATCGCCTTTATTTAACTTAGCCATGGCTTCCTTGGCTTCAACGAGAGGAAAGGGGCAAACAAGGCCGAGTGTAGGTAATTTAACGATCATATAAACTCCTTATGATTTTAAACGTTGTGGACGAATAATGGTGAAGTGGGCGGCTACCCAAGTGCCGAGAATCATCAATGGCAATGATACCCAACCTTGCCAAGAGAAAAAGGCGGTTTCGACTAAGCCATTGCCGATAGAGCAGCCACCTGCAAGGGTTGCACCGATACCCATGAGAATACCGCCGAGTCCGCTGCGTAGAATCGTGGTGGCATCCGGTACGCGGACACGAAATTCATTGCTTGCTTTTGCGCCGATGAATGATCCAATAAAAATCCCTAAGACTAAGAATACACCCCAGTTAATAAATTTACCGTCGCCAGTAACGAGGAATTGCATAATATTAGCGGATGGGCCAGTGATCCCAAGTCCAAACTCACGACCTGTAGCGACACTGAGTGGCCAAGCGGCAAGTGCGATTAATCCGATTAACACGGCTGAGAAAAATGGGTGCCAGCGTTTTTCAAATAATAAGTGGGCAAGCCCTGTTTTCTTTGGTTTTAATGCCGCGACTTTTACGCTTGGTTTGCTGAGATGTTTGTACACATAGAAAGCCGTCACTAAAGTTAATAATGCGACTAACCACCAAGGTGAGATACCGAATGTATCGTAAATATTGCGTTGTTCAATATTGATACTGCGTAAGGTTTTATTGAATTCGCCTAATGGGCCGGTGCGCATGATGGCACTTAACAACATATAAGTGAATAAAGCAACCCAACTGCCGACTAAGCCTTCTGCAGCGCGGTACCAAGTTCCTGTTGCACAACCGCCAGCAAGAACAATACCGATACCAAACACAAAGGCACCGATAATCACCGCTAAAAAGGCAAAATTTTCAGCCGGATCGACATTTAATACACCGATTTCTTTTAAGAGAAAGAAACCGATGGATTGCACGGTAATCGCCAATAGAAGGGCGACAAACATTTTGTTATTTTTGGTGACATACATATCGCGAAATGCGCCAGTAATACAAAAGCGCCCGCGCTGCATCACAAATCCGAGTAAAATTCCGCAAAGTAATCCGGTTAAAAGCATAAATATTCCTT
>CABSXY010000134.1 GCA_902481695.1 uncultured Haemophilus sp.
TCAAGATAACCAATCTAGTCTCTAAATGGACCTGCAATTTGAATATCTTTAAAGGTTTTACGTTGTGGTTGGGCAAAGTTACTCGATTCTTGAGCAAACTGGGCAATATGCATTTTCTCTTCGCCTAAAGCACCGAAAATTTCTTTTTCTGGTGTCATAATGACAGGGCGTGCAGAGTCAAATTTATCGGTTGGAAGAACTGGCACGCCAGCAAGAATCCCGTTAATTCTATTGTTACGAATAGATTCAACGAGTTTCTTTTGATAGCTTGATATTTCATTTTGATTTAAGTCAGAATATAAGCGACTATCAAAATAAGGAAGTGCGACCAAAAGTGCGGTCATAGCAAAGAATGCCAACCAAAAGACAGTAAATGTGCGTATTGTGAGATGATTTAAGCTAAATTTTTTGATAAGCATTATTCACAAACCAACAAGTAACCACGACCACGTAGCGTTTTCAGCCACGGTAAGCCATTGTCTCTTTCTGGGAGTTTTTTACGCAAGTTTGACATATGCATATCAATCGAGCGATCAAAAGGAGAAAGGTGTTTGCCTAGTACATTCATGCTTAATTCTTCGCGAGAGACAATTTGTCCTGGACGAAGTACTAGTTTATGAAGTAGTGCAAATTCAGAGCCAGTTAGACCAAGATCTTGGCCTTTATAATAAGCTTGTTGAAGACCTGAGTGAAGTACTAAGCCACAAAATTCCAATGTATTTTCTTCTGATGAAAGTGCGGTTGAATTTTGTGTATTTTCTTTTTCTGCTGGCGTAGCACGACGTAAAATGGCTTTAATGCGAGCAACCAGTTCACGATCGTTAAAGGGTTTTGGTAAATAGTCATCGGCACCAAGTTCTAAGCCTAGAACACGATCGATCTCTTCGCCACGTGCAGTAAGCATCATCACAGGGACATTTGATGTTTGGCGAATTTTCTTGAGTGTTTCAATCCCATTTAATACAGGCATCATGATATCTAATAACACTAACTGATGGCTTTCATTTAGCTTATCTAGCGCTTCTTGGCCATTATTGGCGACCTCGACTTCAAAACCTGTCAGTCGTAAAACTTCAGCAAGTAAATCTGTTAGTTCAATATCATCATCAACCAATAGAATTTTTGACATTTTCATTCCCTTGTAATACAACGAACCTGCTTGATATGACAAGCAGGTGTTATTTTTTAATGATTACCAGAATTTCCACCAGCTTTTCTTACCTGCATTTTCAGGTGTGCTGATAATAGTATTATTTTCATCTTGTTTTGCCACTTCTGGTAATGGCTTATCTAATTCTGCACTGCTTACTAAACCGTTCTGATCGAATTTCACCGTAAATGTGTGTTGTTCAGGTTTTTGGTAAGAGTGTTGTTGTAAGAACACGTAATACCAAGTTAGGTTATTATAAGGATCGATTAAAACCGGTGTGCCAAGCAAATATTGTACTTGTTGAGCTGTCATACCTGGTTTAACTTGCGCCACAGTTGCCGCTTCTAAGTAGTTACCTTGTGGAACATCAATACGATAAACAACTTTTTGCACTGTTGAACAAGAAGTTAAACTTAATGCTAAAACAACTGCACCTAAAAATGTTCTTAATTGCATATTTTTTACCTTTTACTGCAAAATTATGTCGAATGATACCGAAACTTTATGATCTTGCCAAATTAATTATCGCACTTTAATGCTTTTTGAAGTTGATCTTTCAGATTTGGTGGTATCCCTTTGATTGTTAAAGTATCTGTAAGTGGATCCCATTCAATACGGTTATTTAATAAATCCGCATCAAAACTTAATGTCACACCTTTACCAGAACCTGAAAATTTCGTTAATGTTTTTAAGGCTGAACGTACTGGTGGAATGGTTTCCTCCAAGCCGTAATCTTGCTCTTCTGTAAAGGTGACAAAAGGGCGCTCGTTTAGAGTCGGCAAATTAGCTGAAAGTTCAGTTAAGGCAATTTCATCACCACTTGCTAATTGACCTTTACAGTATTCAAATACCTGTTTTTTCACTGCTTGAGTTTGTTCTTTGTTCAATTCACCTTGTTCACAGTAGTCACTGACTGCTTGTAAGAGGCATTGGTTTTGAACTTGCGGATTTAAACCTTCTTCTGCACCTAAGAAATCCATAAAGAAGTCACTAATTTTACGACCAACACGACCTTTGATGAAGGTGAGATAACGGTTTGAGTTTGCGTTTACTTGTAAATCCGTTAAGTTGATACGTGCCGCAATATCAAATTGTGTAATATCTAAGTATTCCGTACGGCGAATTTCAAGATTTTCGTCAACTAACATGCTGATACGACTATCTAATAGTGCGATGAACAGGTAATCCGTCGCTAAAAAGTTATATTGGCATAGGATAAGCGTACCGCTGTCTGCAAAATTATATTTGCCCAATTCTTGCGCTAATAATTTCGTGGATTGTTGGCTGAAATTTAAAAAGTTGATTTCATTTTCTAATAAACGATTAAGATCTTGTGCAAAAATGGAATTCTCTTGGAAGACACCAAAAGCTTTGCCTTTATTTTGATAACCTTGATGTAATTGCAACATCATTTGTTCGACTTCTGGCGTAATGGTGAGAAGTTCATTACGCAACACGCTTTCCATCATAGTGGTTTCATTTTCAGCGTGCTTAACTAGTTGATGTAGCACGATTTGATTAACCGTAATGCTCATAATTTTTTCCTTCGTAAAATTTACCTTAAATTATAACCGCACTTTTTAAGCAAGAAAAAAGAAATTATTCAGATTGGACAAATTATCGGGTATGATATGAGAAGTTTTTTTGTATTTAGAACAGGCTTAAACATTCCAAATGGCTCAACATTCAAAGTATTCCGATGGGCAAGTTAATGCCATCATTAACGACATGATTAGCGTACTTGAAACTCACAAAGCACCCGTTGATCTTTCGCTTATCGCTTTAGGCAATATGGCCAGTAATTTATTGACCACTAGCGTACCCGCCGCACAGCGTGAAGCTCTAGCTCAAGCCTTTGCCAACTCTCTAATGAATTCGGTAAAAATAAAATAAAATGTTTTGGTTTAAAAAGAGCAAATTCAACGGACGTGAATACCGTGAAGAAACCTCACGAAAAATTTCGTGGGGACATTGGTTTGCTTTTTTTAACATTATCATCGCAATTCTTATTGGTAGTCGTTACGCTTTTCTCATTGACTGGCCAGACACTTTACTCGGCAAAATTTATTTCTTCATCAGCTTATTGGGGCATTTCAGTTTTTGTGTTTTTGCCTTGTATTTGCTGGTTATATTTCCGCTGAGTTTCATTATCAAAAATCACCGCACTTTCCGTGGACTAACGGTGATTATCGCGACAATTTGCACCACTTTATTACTGTTTGATACGGAAGTTTTTAATCGCTTTAATATCCACCTTTCTTCTATCGTTTGGAATTTATTAGTAAATCCTGAAAAGGGTGATCTTTCACGAGATTGGCAAATTTTCTTTGCACCAATGCCGATTATTTTGTTAATCCAAATGCTTTTTTCTCGTTGGAGTTGGGAAAAATTACGTAGTTTAGAGCGTCAAAAATGGCTGAAGAAAGTGGGATTAGTGCTGACTTCTACTTTTGTCGCGACACATTTAATTTATGCTTGGGCAGATGCATTTTTATATCGTCCGATAACCATGCAGCGTTCAAACTTTCCACTTTCTTATCCAATGACCGCACGAACCTTTTTAGAAAAACAAGGGTTTATTAATGCGGAAACATACTCACAGCGCTTAGAACAAGAAGGCCGTTTGGATGCATTAAAAATTGATTATCCGAAAAAAGATCTTCAGTTTGAGCAAGTGGAAAACAAACCTAATATTCTCGTGATTACCGTTTCAGGCTTACGTTATGATGCGCTAACGAGCGAGAAAATGCCTAAATTGTTTGAGTTTGCCACAAGCTCTACTCAATTTACTAATCATTACAGCAGTGGCAATACGAATAATGCCGGCTTAGTAGGTTTATTCTATGGACTGAATGCGAATTATACAGACAGTATTTTGAGTAATCACACACCGTCGGTGTTAATTAAAAAGCTACAAGACGAGAAATATCAATTTGTCGCTTATTCGTCTACGGCATTTAAAGATAGTTTATTTAAACAAGCCTTGTTCCGTAATGTGAAATTGCCTAAAGTGAAAGCTTCTTCGCCAAAAGAAGCGATAAGTGGCGTTTTATCTCTCTTAAAAGAGGATAAACCTTGGTTTGCTTATGTGGATTTAGATATTACGGATAAAACGGAAGAAAATTACACCAAATCGCTTGCGGAGATTGATCAACAAATTGATGACACTTTAGCATCAGTCTCTTTAGAGAATACGATTGTTATTATTACGGCAGAGCATGGTAAAACGTTTAATAAGCTGGATGAAAAAGCACAAGAGAATTATTTCGGTCGTGATGAAATCCAAGTGCCGTTTATTGTTTACTGGAAAGATTTGCCGGTGCAAGAAGTCTCTAAATTAACAAGCCATACTGATTTATTACCGGCATTGATGTCGTCGATCTTTAAAGTGAAAAATCCAGTTTCGGATTATGCACAAGGTCGCAATTTATTTGAACTTAATGGTGATCCTTGGGTGTTGGCGTCGAATTTCCGTTGGAATGTCATTATTCAGCCGGATGGTACACAGTATCATATTGATCGTAAAGGAAACTATAAGAAATTTGACCGCACTTATACTGAACAATCTTCAAACCGCCCACCACTCGGCTTGTTCTTAGATGTCTTCAAACAAGAGCGTTCTTTTGTCAATAAATAGATAGCTTTTTTGTGCTTAAAATCTTATACTTTGCACTCAGTTGAAAGACTGAAAAGATGTTATTAATTAAAATCTGCGAATTTTTCATAACATTGCAAACAATTCACAATAGACCCGATCCTTATTGGGTTTGCTTTTCAATTAATACACTTCTCGTCTCTCTTTTCCTTTCTTTTTTGGCGGAGTTATTATGAGAAATCACGTTCGTAGCTTTAAAACGTTTATTCGAGACGAAATCATTAAAAAAGGTGGGTGGGTTAATGCCCATGCTCACGCAGATCGTGCTTTTACAATGACACCTGAAAAAATTGGCATTTATCACAACAGTAATCTTCAACAAAAATGGGATTTAGTAGATGAAGTTAAACGTACATCAAGTGTTGATGATTATTACGCCCGTTTCTGTCAATCGATTGAATTGATGATTTCCCAAGGGGTGACGGCATTTGGGACTTTTGTGGATATCGACCCGATTTGTGAAGACCGAGCCATTATTGCCGCACACAAAGCTCGCGAAGTTTATAAGCATGACATTATTTTGAAATTTGCGAATCAAACCTTAAAAGGGGTGATTGA
>CABSXY010000135.1 GCA_902481695.1 uncultured Haemophilus sp.
ACAAAAGGTTTTTCAGGTAAGGTTTCAAAACCATTTACCGCTTCGGTTAAGTAATCGGATAAACCATCTTGATAGCACCACACATCTTCGGTGTTATTCACTTTATCGACAAATTTAATCTCTAAGCCTGAACAAAGCACGGCTTTCGCACGTAATAAGTGGCGTAAACGACTAACAGAAAAATTCTTGCTATCGAAATATTTTGGATTCGGTTTGAAGTGAACGGTGGTGCCGGTTGTACGTCTGCCACAAGTCCCGATGACTTCTAATTCTTCTACTTTTGCGCCATTTTCAAAGGCAATTTTATACACTTCACCGTTACGTTTAACTTGAATATCAACGCGTTCAGAAAGAGCATTGACGACAGAAATCCCCACCCCGTGTAAACCACCGGCAAATTCATAGTTTTTATTCGAGAACTTACCGCCAGCGTGAAGCTTGGTTAAGATGACTTCCACACCCGAAACCCCTTCAGTTGGGTGAATATCCACTGGCATTCCACGGCCGTTATCAATGACTTCAAGAGATTGATCGGCGTGTAAAATCACTTCAACTTTAGTGGCAAAACCTGCAAGGGCTTCGTCCACACTGTTATCGATAACTTCTTGAGCAAGGTGATTTGGACGGGTAGTGTCCGTGTACATACCGGGGCGAATTTGCACCGGTTCGAGATCTTTCAGAACCGTAATTTCTTGAGCAGAATAATTTGTAGTCATTTTTAAAATTAGTTACTTATTTATAAAAAAATTAGCGTGATTTTATCAAAAAATGACGCGTTTATAAAATCAAAGATGAGAAAAGATAAGGATACTATATCAAGTAAAAGTGCGGTCAAAATTTGACGTGAATTTTGACCGCACTTGGGGTTCATTTGAATCTATTTAATCTGTTATGGAGTGAGTTATCGAGATACTAAGCTTTTGCTTTTGTTGCTAAATATTCCTGCAAGCCTTTATCTCTCAATTTACAGCTTGGGCATTCCCCACAGCCACCTTCAACACCTTCATAGCAAGTGTGGGTATGCTGACGAACATAATCTAACGCACCTAATTCATCAGCTAATGCCCAAGTTTGTGCTTTGGTGAGATACATTAACGGTGTTTTTAAATTGAACGGGTAATCCATGGCTAAATTAAGGGTGACATTCATGGATTTGATAAACACATCACGACAATCCGGATAGCCACTGAAATCTGTTTCACATACGCCCGTGATAATGTCATTAATACCTTGGCCTTTTGCGTAAATCGCCGCATACAATAAGAAGAGCGCATTTCGTCCATCCACAAAGGTATTAGGTAATTCACCGTCCTTTTGCTCAATATCTGCATTGGCATCCATTAAGGCATTATGGGTAATAGATTTGATGACGGACGTATCAATCAACGTTTGTTTTACGCCGAGATCTTTGGCGATCCAACGGGCTTTTTCTAATTCAATAGCATGGCGCTGGCCGTATTGAAAGGTGACGGTTTCAACATTTTCTACGCCATATTCGGCAATAGCTTGAATTAAACAGGTTGTGGAATCTTGTCCACCAGAGAAGATCACAAGGGCTTTACGATTGTGATTAGGATTTGAAATATTCATAGGATACCTAGTTTTTTTGTGTAGGAGGTTTGCGAACTACAAGGTTAAAAATGAGGTGGTATTGTAGAAGTCAAAGATAAATTTTGCAAGAAAAGGACTAATTTAAGCAGGTAAGGCCAACAAAAGTTGTGATACAATTTGGACAAGTTAGTTTTAAAAAGGTAAATACAATGAAAAAATTAATTCTTATTGTTATCGGTGCATTAGTGATTTCAGCTTGCGCAAATAAAGACGTTTATTTTAATGGTTCAGAAGGATCGCATTCAGGCATGAAATTTGATAAAGACACTCGTCATTGGTGCGTGAATCAATAATTGTTTTGATAAAAGAAAAGCCATACAGTTGTATGGCTTTTTTATTAAATCACTTCTTCTTGGCAATGTGGGCAAGTCATTAAATGTTCTTCATTATTGTGCACAATGTAATGGCCCATTTTTTTCGCTTTAGTATCAAGATATTTCGTATTGTAACGGTTTTCACCTACATTCAATGGCACACGTTCTACGATATTAATTCCCGCTTTTTTCATGGTTTCTACTTTTTGCGGGTTGTTTGTCATCAAGCGAACTTGCTTCACACCTAATAATTCAAACATATCGGCACACACATTAAAGTTACGTTCATCGGCTTTAAAACCTAATGCAAGATTGGCTTCAATGGTATCCATGCCTTGATCTTGTAATGAATAAGCACGAATTTTATTAATTAGACCAATGCCTCGTCCTTCTTCACGATGATAGATCAACACACCTCGACCCGCTTCGCTAATTTGACGTAATGCGGCTGCAAGCTGGAAACCGCAATCACATTTTAAACTGTGTAATGCATCACCCGTTAAGCATTCCGAATGAATACGGGCGAGCACAGGCTCATCTTGGTTTGAAATATCACCCATTACTAATGCGACATGTTCTTTTTTTGTATCGGGAAATTCAAATCCGACCATTTTAAATATGCCATATTCGGTAGGCAAATTGGCTTGAGCAACCAGTTGGATTTTTGACATAACATATCCTTTTTCAACTTTATTCTGCTAAAATGTGCACTTTATTTTTATTATCAAGAGGCAACAATGTTTAAAAGGCTGTCATTATATACGTTATTCCTTTGTCTTGTACCATTTTTTGTTTGGGGTTTTGCTTATCATTGGCATGGAAACAACCAATTAATGGAATGGGATTATTGGCTTTATCTTTTAACCGAAACCGGTAGCGTACCTTATGCTTTAATTACCTGTGGTGTGTTTGCTTTACTTTTCCGTTTTCTTTTTGAAAACCGTAAACAGTGGATTATGGGCGTGATTGTAATGGGCCTGTCGGTATTATCTACACAAGTAATTAAAACAGGTTTAAAAACGGTTTTCGCTGAGCCGCGTCCTTTCACCGTCTATTTAGCAGAAAAAACAGAAAGCACTACGGATGCTTTTTATCATCAAGATCGTTCAGAGCGTGCAAAATTAGTGGATAAATTTTATTCTACACAAGCCGATACACCAGCCTGGTTAAAAGCGCATTATGAAGATGAAACAGGTTATTCTTTCCCATCAGGACATTCTATTTTTGCAGCCACTTGGCTAATGTTAGCCGTCGGGTTTAGCCAATTATTAGGCAATCGTTCTTTTAAAGCGGAATTGCTAATTGGAGCCATGACCATTTGGGGCGTATTAATGTTGATTAGCCGAGTCCGCCTTGGAATGCATTATCCTATCGATTTATTTGTGGCGATAATTTCGGCGTGGATTGTTCATTTAATTATTTTTGGTTTCTTACAGAAGAAGGGCTTGTTCAACAATAAATAGCATCAAAGACCGGTTTTAGTGATAAAGCCGGTCTTTTTTATTGCTTGTAGAAAATATGATTTTTATCATGGATTTTCATTTTGATTTCAAGGAAAATACAGCCTATATATTCCAATAATTTTGACCGCTCTTTTGAGGAGACAATATGTATTACGGTATTGATATCGGTGGCACAAAGATTGAATTGGCTGCTTTTAATGAAAAATTAGAAAAACTTTATACCGAGCGCGTGCCAACGCCACAAACAGATTATCAAGATTGGTTACAAGCGATCAAAACGCTAGTAGAACGTGCTGATGCCCACTTTGGTGAAAAAGGCACAGTAGGTTTAGGTTTGCCTGGATTTGTTAATTTAACAACTGGGCTTGCTGAAGTGACGAATATTCGTGTTGCAGATAATAAGCCTATTTTAGCCGATCTTGAACGCGTTTTAGGTCGTGAAGTACGGGCAGAAAATGATGCCAATTGTTTTGCTCTCTCGGAAGCTTGTGATGAAGAAAATACTCAATATCCTTCTGTATTAGGGCTTATTTTGGGGACAGGCTTTGGTGGTGGTTTTGTAATTAATGGCAAAATTCACTCAGGACAAGTCGGGATGGCAGGGGAGTTAGGCCATCTTCAATTAAATTATCATGCCTTAAAATTATTAGGCTGGGATAAAGCGCCAATTTACCAATGTGGTTGTGGCAATCAGGCCTGTTTAGATACGTATATTTCTGGTCGCGGCTTTGAAATGTTGTACCGTGATTTAAAAGGGGAAGAGTTATCAGCCAAAGATATTATCGATCGCTTTTATGCGAAAGAGGAAAGTGCGGTTGATTTTGTTCGTATTTTTGTTGAATTAGCGGCTATTTCTATCGGCAACATTATCACTGCATTTGATCCGCATATGATTGTGCTAGGTGGTGGTTTATCGAATTTTGATTATCTCTATGAAGCGTTACCAAAAGCATTGCCACCTCATTTAATGCGTAGTGCAAAAGTGCCACCAATCAAAAAAGCAAAACATGGTGATTCTGGTGGAGTGCGTGGTGCTGCCGCATTATTTTTAAAACGTGAATAGATTTAATCTAAAAAATGCAGTAAAAATTTGAATAACTTTTATATTGTAGGAAAATAATCCAGTTTTTCTTTAAGAAAGCTGGATTTTTTCTTTTGTCTATTTACAATCAGGATATGGGTTTTTTAAGTGAGGTTTTTATGTTGACAGAATTTGGGAACTGGATTGAACAAGGATTGACATGGGTTATCGAGCATTTTGACGAGCCATTATGGAATATCACCATTGTTATTTTATTAGGTGTCGGTCTATTTTTTACCATTACTACAGGGTTAGTGCAGTTACGTCTTTTCCCTACAAGTATACGTGAAATGTGGTTTGGACGTGCAGCAGAGGGAAATTCTTTAACGCCATTCCAAGCGTTTGCAACTGGGCTCGCTAGTCGAGTTGGCGTAGGTAATATCAGTGGTGTGGCAACAGCCATTGCACTTGGTGGAGAAGGGGCAGTATTCTGGATGTGGGTAACGGCATTTATTGGGATGTCGAGTGCTTTTGCTGAATCGACTTTAGCACAGGTATTCAAAATTCAAGATAAAGATGGCTCTTTCCGTGGTGGCCCTGCTTACTATATTACACAAGGTTTAAAATCACGTTGCTTAGCGGTAGCGTTTGCAGTATCACTTATTTTTACTTTTGGTTTTGCATTTAATTCAGTGCAAGCAAACTCAATCGTAGAAGCGACTAAAAACGCTTGGGATTGGCAAGGTGAATATGTTGGTCTTGTTTTAGTGGTATTAACTGCCACCATTATTTTTGGTGGTGTGAAACGTATTGCGACCATTTCTAGTAGCGTAGTACCGATGATGGCACTCTTTTATTTAATTATGGCGGTAATTATCTTAGGCATGCATATTGATATGATCCCGACGGT
>CABSXY010000136.1 GCA_902481695.1 uncultured Haemophilus sp.
ATTGATTTTAGACAAGCCAATCACCCAATCTTTTGGATAATAGGCGACAGCAACATTACCATCAATTGTCACAAAATGATGCTCGCAAGTACTGGTCAACGTGATGTCATTTACTTGCACCATTTCGCTCACTTTCATTTGGTTCTTGATTTTCGTCATTTTCGGGAAATTGGCATAATCCATTCCACTGAAAATTTCATTAATAAACATTTTAGCTAAGCGATTTGGTGTTTCTTCTAGGCTATCATCACGTAGATCTAACCCAATCAATTTCATCACTTCACGCATATGCGAAGCAATCGCCACACGGCGCTCATCTTTACATTGAGTCGGGTCAATCATTGGGGTTTCGATGCCTTTGGCTACCAAGGCTCGGCGGACATTTTCCGCATCAGGTGAAATCGCGTTCATTCACTTTCCATTTATAAAAAAATAATGCGGCATTTTAGCAAAAGATGAATTATTCGTAAAATGCGAAAAATCACCCTAATTTATTAATTTCCTTCATATTGTATTTCGGGCTACAATATATCCACTTTTATTCTGATTAACCCAAAGGATTAATTATGTTGCCACTTGAAGATGCCTTGGCGCAAATGCTCCACCAACTTCCCTTCCCAACAAAAACTGAAACGCTAGCTTTAACTGAAGCGGCGGATCGTGTCTGTGCGGAAGATGTGATTTCTCCGATTAATGTGCCTTCTTTTGATAACTCAGCGATGGATGGCTATGCAGTTCGTTTAGCCGATTTACAGCAATCCATGACACTTTCTGTCGCAGGAAAATCTTTTGCGGGTAATCCATTTCAAGGGGAATGGGTAGCACAAAGTGCGGTCAGAATTATGACGGGTGCGATGATTCCTGAAGGTGCCGATGCGGTGGTCATGCAAGAAGAGGTCACCGTCAATGAAGATGGTACAGTTACCTTTGCGGCATTACCTAAAGCCAATCAGAATATTCGCCGCATCGGTGAGGATGTGAAAAAAGGTGATGTGGTCTTACATCAAGGCGATGAGTTAAATGCCGTATCTTTACCTTTACTTGCTTCATTAGGTATCGCTGAAGTCAAAGCTTATCCTCGCTTAAAAGTGGCGGTGCTTTCAACCGGTGATGAATTAGTCCCAGTCGGTCAACCGTTACAAGCAGGACAAATTTACGACACCAATCGTTTCAGCGTGAAGTTAATGCTAGAAAAATTAAATTGTGACGTACTTGATTTCGGTATTCTGCCGGATAACCAAGCAGAATTTGAAGCGGCTTTTGTGAAAGCACAAGCGCAAGCAGATCTGGTTATCACAAGCGGCGGCGTTTCGGTGGGTGAAGCTGACTTCACGAAAACTGTATTAGAAAAAGTAGGCCAAGTGAATTTCTGGAAAATAGCCATGAAACCCGGCAAACCATTTGCATTTGGTAAATTAGAAAATGCTTGGTTCTGCGGTTTACCCGGCAATCCGGTCTCTGCATTAGTGACATTCTATCAATTGGTTCAACCGGCTATCGCTAAATTAAGCGGTAAAAAACACCCGAAAAAACAACCGCACTTTCAAGCGATTGCCCAAACTAATTTGAAAAAAGCGCCTGGCCGTTTAGATTTCCAACGTGGTTTTTATCAAATCAATGAAAATGGTCAACTTGAAGTGCATCCAGTGGGTTTCCAAGGCTCGCATTTATTCAGCTCTTTTGTGAAAAGTAACTGTTTTATTCGCCTCGAAAAAGATCGCGGCAATGTAGCTGCGGGCGAAATCGTCACCATTGAACCGTTTAATCACCTATTGGGGGGCAATAATGACTGAATTAAGCTACGAAGAAGAACTTCGCTATAACCGCCAAATCATCTTAAAAGCGGTTGATTTTGACGGACAAGAAAAGCTGAAAGACAGCCGAATGTTAATTGTCGGTCTGGGCGGTTTAGGCTGTGCTGCAAGCCAATATCTTGCCGCCGCTGGCGTGGGTCATTTAACCTTGTTGGATTTTGACACGGTATCGCTTTCCAATTTGCAACGTCAGGTGTTGCATACTGATAGCCGATTGAATATGCCTAAAGTGGAATCAGCAAAAATTGCGTTACAACAGATTAATCCTCACGTAGAAATTGAAACCATCAATGCACAACTTTCCGAAGAAAAACTCGCGGAAATCATACCGCACTTTGATGTGATATTAGATTGTACCGATAACGTGGATATTCGTAATATGTTAGATCGTGGTTGTGAACAAGCGAAGATCCCGCTTATTTCAGGTGCTGCGATCCGTTTAGAAGGACAAGTTTCTGTCTTTACTTATGAACCCAATACCCCAACCTATCGCCAACTTAGCCAACTCTTTGGTCAAAATGTTTTAAGTTGTGTAGAGGCGGGCGTACTGGCACCAATCGTGGGGATTGTGGGTTCAATTCAAGCCTTAGAAGCCATCAAAGTGCGGTTAAAAATCGGTTCAAATTTATGTGGACGTTTATTGTTAATCGATGGATTAACCATGCGTGTACGAGAAATGAAATTGACTGTTTAACTTTTCTCTTAACATTTGGGCTGGCAGAAAGTTTATCTAGACGAATCATTATGATGACTTACCATTGAAACAACCTATGGGTAATATTATCTTTGAATGTTTTTTCCGTTTATTTTTTGAAGGATTATTTGAATTTCTATTTAATAAATATCCCAAATTAAGTTGGGGATTATGGTGCGCATTTTCCCTGCTATTTGGTTTCTATTTCTTTGCCTTCCTTAATATAGACAAGTCTGCTTGGATAATTTGTTTATTAGCTATCATTTCAGGTGGGCTTACGATGCTTATTAGCATAGCTTTCATTTTTTTAATTGAAAAATTAGTCTTAAAGAAAAAGTAAGCCTTATAGATTAACTTTATTCTCCCACCTTAACGCACGAAATTACCCATAAATAATTATCTCTCCCCTCGTGCATTCCCCAAAAACAAATGTTATTATTTTGCCCGACAATTCATTTGTCTATATCGCAAGTTTTGTGTATAGGAAAATGGTAGACACTTCAAAAATATCTTCATTTTATACCGCACTTGCAAATCATCATTTCATTTTAAGGATTTACTCACTCATGAAAGAGATTTTGCAGCAATTCAAACAAAATTATCTGATCAAATACTGGAATCCTGTCGCTGCTGTTATTGCCGCAGGGTTGATTTCCGCTTATTACTTTGGTGTAACAGGCACATACTGGGCGGTTACCGGGGAATTTACCCGTTGGGGAGGTCATGCTTTGCAAGCGCTAGGTGTCGACGTGTCCGACTGGAGCTACTATAAAATTATCGGCATGCAAGGCACGATTTTTACTCGTATTGATGGCGTGATGATTTTAGGTATGTTCGCGGGATGTATTTCTGCTGCACTTTGGGCAAACAACGTAAAATGGCGTAATCAACCGCACAAACGTCGTATTGTTCAAGCCCTCATTGGTGGTGCATTAGCCGGTTTCGGTGCACGTTTAGCAATGGGCTGTAACCTCGCTTCTCTCTTCACCGGTATTCCACAATTTTCGGTTCACGCTTGGTTCTTCACTATTGCCACTGCTGTAGGTACTTACGCAGGCGTAAAAGTCACCTTACTTCCGATATTCCGCGTGAAATTAGAATTGAAAAAAGGCGCAGCAAAATTACAAGAAACTGACCCGAAACAAGCTAATCGTCGTTTTTGGATTGGTATGGTGGTCTTTTTTGCTTACCTGATTGCTTCACTTTATGTGATGACAAACTCCGTCAAACTGGGTTTTGCGATGCTTTGTGGTTTAGCTTTCGGTTTATTAATTGAACGAGCTCAAATTTGCTTTACTTCCGCTTTCCGTGATTTATGGGTAACGGGTCGTGCTTATATGGCAAAAGCCATCATCTTCGGTATTATCGTGGGTACGCTTGGCGTATTCAGCTACATTCAATTAGGCGTACCAGCCAAAATCATGTGGGCGGGTCCAAATGCAATTATCGGTGGTTTATTATTTGGTTTCGGTATTGTGTTAGCTGGCGGGTGTGAAACCGGCTGGATGTACCGCTCAATGGAAGGTCAAGTTCACTTTATGTGGGTAGGCGTGGGTAATGTTGTTGGTTCAACCTATTTAGCCTACGCATGGGACGATCTTGCGCCTGTACTTGCGTTAGATTACGAAAAACTTAACTTATTGAAATCCTTTGGCCCAGTTGGCGGTTTATTAGTGAATTACGGTTTACTTATTCTCTGCTTAATCGCTGTTGTTTGGTGGGAACGCCACTTCTTGAAAAAAGCCAAAGCAAAAATTGCGGCAGCAAATCCACAAACTTGTGGTTGCTAATTAAATATTAACGAATTCATTCAAAAAAAGAGGACATTATTATGGCATTTACCGTTGTTCAAAAATTAGATAAAGATCCAAAAGACATCACCCCAGATTACACGTTAGATACGCTAGGTGAACCTTGCCCGTATCCAGCAATCGTGATGCTCGAAACCATGCCACAATTACAAAAAGGCGAAATTTTAGAGCTATTAAGTGACTGCGCTCAATCTATCAACAACATTCCTGTTGATACTAAAAACCACGGTTACACACTATTAAGCGTAGAACAAGATGGCACTAAATTACGCTATTTGATTCAACGTTAATGTAAAAAAGTGCGGTCAATTTTGACCGCACTTTTATATTTTTTAGCAAGACACATCGGATAAAAAACAACCCCCATTTTTACTGTCAGCGCTTACATTGAATCCTATTCATAATACTCATATTGATAAGTCTTTTTAGTCTTCCATACACCATCTTTGTTATAGATTATCTCTTCAATAACATTGCCATGTTTATCAAATTGGTATGATACGGTTACCCAGTTGATGCGTTTTCCAACACTAAAAATTTCACTTTTTAATAAGCGATGATCTTTATCAAAATAATTTTTCACACTATTGATAAAAACGTTTAAAGATTCGGTAAATGAACCATCATTTTCGTAATGATAAGTATCACAATCCTTTTCTACATTATCTTCAATACGGCATATTTTACTCAGTTTACCATTCTCATAGTCGTATTTTTTTATATCTGATGTTGTTTTATTCTCTACATCATACTCTTGAGTTTTGAGCAACGTACCCGCTTTATCATAAAAATGTTCTTTATATGATGATGAAAAATCAGGTGTGTCTTTATATTCTACAAACTGCACGACACCACTACCATCTGGATTATCTACATAACGATAAAATGCACTAAAAGTTTTCAGTTCAGGATTGGTTTCAGTTACATTGTCATCTTGAATTTCCAATAATCGATTCTGAGCA
>CABSXY010000137.1 GCA_902481695.1 uncultured Haemophilus sp.
GTATCAACAAAAAGCACGTTTGACACAAGTTGGTGTGCAACATATTGATACGAATCACCGCTTAGGCTTGTTGTTCTCTCATTCTCGAGTAAGCAATGCTTTTGATGACAACATTAGTAGCAAAGGCCGCTTAAATATGCTGTCTGCTTTTGCTAAATATGATTTTGAAAATGGCTTAAACCTCTCTGCCGATGCAGGATATGGTTTAAGTGCGGGTGAAATTCGTGGTGAATCTCAAAATGCCAAAATAAAACGTCGCATCGCAACAATTGGCATGGGCTTGGGTTATCAACTGAATTTAGATAAACTGGCCATCCGACCACATGTTGGCATTCATCGTTATTATATTTCTGCCGATAGTTACACTTATGCCGGGGTTAATGTGCATTCTCCGAAAATGAGCTTTAATGCTTATCATGCCGGTGTAACTGTGGATTATGCCTTTATGCCGTGGGAAGGCGTTACTATCCGACCGGCATTGACGTTGAATTACGTCGATGCATCCGATTCCCAGGTGGCAGTGCAAGTTAATCAATCACAGTTAACACAACGTTTTGATCGTTACTGGCAACAGGAAATTGGGGTCACTACGGATTTTGCTAGTTGGCAGATTGCGACTTATGCAGGAAAAAGTCGTGGTAAACAACTAGATAAACAATATCATATTGGTTTGAAAGTGGGCTATCGTTGGTAACACGTTATAAATGAGGTAAATATAGGTATTCATTTCATTAAATATGAATATTTTGAACTTATTTTTTGTGATAGTGTAGGAAACTACAAGCATCCATTCTGGTCTGAGGTATACAGGGTAGTCAGTTGAAAAAGGAGAAAAGTTAAATGAAGAAAGTATCCCAAACTTTAACCGCACTTTTACTCAGCTCAGTCGTTGTAAGCAGTGTATTCGCAACAGAAAATCGATCAAGCACACAGAATGAAGATTACGAGCTTGAGAAAGTCTTAATTTTCAGCCGCCATGGATTACGCTCGCCAGTGGAAAAAGATCCACAAGAGATGGCAAAATATTCACCGTATGCGTGGGCAAAATGGGATGTGCCATCAGGTTATCTCACGGCAAAAGGAACGGTATTAGAAACCTATTTTGGCCAATATTTAGGTCAATGGCTTGCAGATAAAGGGTTATTAACAACTGAACGTTGTGCATCGGGTGAAGGTATTTTCGCTTATGCGAATGGTGTACAACGCACCATTGCAACAGGTCAGGCAATTGTTTCTGGCGCATTTGCGGGCTGTAATGTTCAACTGCAACATCACGGTAAAATTGGTTCAGAAAAAGATCCCATTTTTAACACACAAGCGCATAATCCAAGTCAAGCCTTGATTGAATCTGCAAAAAATAACGTTGATTTAACCGCTTTACAGCAAAAATTAGCGCCAAATTATGCGCTATTGAGTGAAATTATCGATTATAAAAACTCACCAAACTGCTTGCAAAAAGGCGAGTGTGATTTAGGTGGAAAAGTCGGTGAATACAGTATTAAAGACGGCAAGTCAGTCAAAATTACGGGTTCTATCAGCACAGGAAAGAAAATTGTCAGTGCATTATTGCTTGCGCATTATGTGGGCAAGCCTGATTCAGAAATCGCAAACGGCCGCGTGGATAGCCAAGAAAAATGGCGCGCAATTAACGAAATTAAAAACGAATATTACCGCACGTTATTTAAAAACAACGAAGCGTTAGCACAAAATGCATCATATCCGTTATTGGCATTTATTCAGCAACAGCTAAATAGTGAAAACAAAATTAACTTATTGGTTGGACACGATTCTAATATCGTCGCTCTGCTTGCGGCATTAGGTGTTGAGCCTTATGAGTTGGATGATTCATTAGAAAATATCCCAATCGGAGGCAAGTTGCTATTTGAAGTGTGGAAACACAAACCCAGTGGCAAACTCAAATTTAAGTTGGATTATGTTTATCAAACCACTGAACAGCTGATTAATATCACGCCATTAAGTTTAGTGACACCACCAAACCAAACAGCATTAACCCTCAAAGGCTGTGAAAAAGATGAACATGGTTTTTGTGATTACGAGCGTTTTCAACAGGTGTTGAGTGAGGGTATTGAAAACGGTAAGAAGTAACGTTCATGCAACCCTATGAAAAATACTTAAAAGAGAATTCGCAAAAACTGCGAGCGGATCAAACGGATGCGGAAAGAAAATTATGGCAACGCATCAATCGAGATCAATTATTAGGATTTCGATTTAATCGACAAAAGCCACTTTTAAGTTATATCGTTGATTTTTATTGTGCGAAAGCAAAGTTGATTATCGAATTAGATGGTAGTCAGCACTATGAACCTGATTATCAGGAAAAAGACGCATTGCGAGATGCAGAATTAAATTCACTTGGTTTTACGGTGATGCGATTTAGCAATGATGAAGTCATGTGTGAAATTGAAAGTGTAGTAGAGCAGATTTATTTGTTTTTAGAGAATGTAAGGGCTGATTGAGTATGAGCGTTAAGTAGCTCTGCCAAATCTCCCCTACCCCTCTTTGCTAAAGAGGGGAATTCTTGAGTAAATTGATAGTAACTGTCTCATTTACATTTTAATTTCAATAGAGATTAAATTATCTGCTTTCAAAAAACGTTAAAGTAAAACATAGATATTTAACTCTGCAAAGATCCAATCCCCCTCTTTAGCAAAGAGGGGTAGGGGAGATTTGGCAGAAGTGAAAACGAAGAAAATAATCAAATAGGACATGAATTTCTTAATTTACATACGCTATAAGAGATAACGGAAAATATAATGAAGCAACATATTTATCAAACTACCGTAGAGTGGGTTGGAAATTTAGGGCGGGGCACTTCTTCTTATACTGCGTATGAGCGGGATTTTATTGCTTCGGCATTGAATAAACCTAATATTTTAGGTTCTGCTGATCCAGCTTTTCGTGGTGATAAAACACGTTGGAATCCAGAAGATATGTTATTAGCCTCTATTTCTGCTTGCCATAAATTATGGTATTTACATTTTTGTGCCGTTAATAACATTATTGTGCAAGCATACCGTGATGAGGCTATCGCAATTATGGATGAAGGCAGTTCTGAACAAGCAGGACGTTTTATTTCAGCAACATTAAAACCTCGTGTAAGAATTTCAAGTGAGTCGGATGCTGTTAAGGCATTGGTATTACATGAAAATGCGCATCACGCGTGTTTTATTGCAAATTCACTTAATTTTCCAGTGAAATGTGAAGCTATTATTGAAAAAGATTAAATTAAAATAAAATGGTGCTAAGGTGCACCTTACCAGAGAAAAAACAATGACAACTAAAAACTTCCTAGTAGAAATCGGCACTGAAGAGCTGCCACCAAAAGCTCTCAAAACATTAGCGACCTCTTTTGCGGATAACGTTGAGGCAGAATTAAACCAAGCGGGTTTATCATTCGATAAAATCGAATGGTTTGCGGCGCCGCGTCGTTTGGCGGTGAAGGTGTTGAACTTATCGACACAACAACCAAGCAAAGAAATTGAAAAACGTGGGCCGGCAGTGTCTGCAGCCTTTGATGCGGAAGGTAAACCAACAAAAGCGGCTGAAGGCTGGGCACGTGGTTGTGGGATTACTGTTGATCAAGCAGAACGCATTGCAACCGATAAAGGTGAGTGGTTAGTTCATCGTGCAAAAATTGAAGGTCAACCGACTAAAAACCTACTTAGTGGCATTGTGGCAAATGCGTTGGCAAAATTGCCAATTCCAAAACCAATGCGTTGGGCAGATAAAACCGTGCAATTTATTCGTCCGGTTCACACAGTGACGATGTTATTAGGTGATGAGTTAATCGAAGGCGAAATTTTAGGTGTGGTAAGTTCGCGCACTATTCGCGGTCACCGTTTCTTAGGCGAGAAAGAATTTGAAATTCAACATGCAGACCAATATCCACAATTATTACGTGAAAAAGGGTCTGTCGTAGCAGATTTCAACGAGCGTAAAGCAGAAATTCTGGCAAAATCTCAAGCAAAAGCAACCGCACTTGGTGGCGTAGCAGACATTGAAGAAAGCTTGCTTGAAGAAGTGACCTCGTTGGTGGAATATCCAAATGTTTTAGCGGCAAAATTTGAAGAACGCTTTTTAGCGGTGCCTGCGGAAGCCTTGGTTTACACCATGAAAGGCGACCAAAAATATTTCCCAATTTATGACAAAGACGGCAAATTATTACCGCACTTTATTTTCGTCTCAAATATCAACCCAGAAGATCCAACCGCGATTATCGAAGGGAACGAAAAAGTGGTTCGCCCTCGTTTAACCGATGCGGAATTCTTCTTCAAGACTGACTTAAAACAAAAACTGGTTGATCGTTTACCACGCTTAGAAACCGTGTTATTCCAACAACAACTCGGTACATTGAAAGACAAAACAGACCGTATTGAACAACTTGCAGGCGAAATTGCAAAACAAATCGGTGCAGACGAAGCAAAAGCAAAACGTGCTGGCTTACTGTCAAAATGTGACTTAATGACCAACATGGTATTCGAATTTACTGATACGCAAGGCGTAATGGGTATGCATTACGCTCGTCATGACAGTGAAGATGAAGAAGTGGCTGTGGCATTA
Source organism: uncultured Haemophilus sp. (assembly GCA_902481695.1). Classification (GTDB taxonomy): domain Bacteria; phylum Pseudomonadota; class Gammaproteobacteria; order Enterobacterales; family Pasteurellaceae; genus Haemophilus_D. Next base: position 4,582 of record CABSXY010000137.1, read on the forward strand.
AATGAACAATATATGCCTCGCTTTGCCGGTGATGAATTACCAAAATCACTCGTTGCAAGTGCGGTCGCTTTAGCGGATAAATTTGACACTTTAACGGGGATCTTCGGCATCGGCCAAGCACCAAAAGGGAGCGCAGACCCGTTCGCATTACGTCGTGCAGCATTAGGTGCGTTACGTATTATCGTTGAGAAAAACTTACCACTGGATTTAGAAGATTTAGTGAAAAAATCAGCTGCACTTTTCGGCGATAAACTCACGAATCAAAACGTGGTTGCCGATGTGGTGGACTTCATGCTCGGTCGTTTCCGTGCATGGTATCAAGATGAAGGCATTGCGGTAGATGTAATTCAAGCCGTATTGGCACGTCGTCCAACTCGCCCAGCTGATTTTGATGCGCGTGTGCGTGCGGTATCACACTTCCGTACTTTAGATTCAGCGGAAGCCTTAGCGGCAGCAAATAAACGTGTAAGCAATATCTTAGCCAAAGCGGATGCTGCAATCGGCGAGATCAATTTGACCGCTTGCGTAGAGCCAGCAGAAAAAGCCCTTGCTGAAGCGGTACTTGCATTACGCACTGAAGTACAACCACTTATTGCAAAAGGTGATTACACTGCGGTGTTAGATAAATTAGCGAACTTACGCGCGCCAGTAGACAGCTTCTTTGATAACGTAATGG
>CABSXY010000138.1 GCA_902481695.1 uncultured Haemophilus sp.
ATATATTTGAGAGAGTTAAGAACGGAGAACGTTTATGGGCTATTAAGCTCCCCCCCCTCTTTTGTAAAGAGGGGGCCGGGGGGAGATTTAATTATTTCAACTTATCCAAAACCAATTTCCCCATCATTTCAATATGGGCTTTTTCTGCATTTAATGCAGGGATGTAGTGATAAGAAACGCCGCCATGTGTCAAGAATTTCTCTTTATTTTCAACCTCAATTTCTTCTAAGGTTTCTAAACAATCCACGGAAAAGCCTGGGCAAATCACGGCGATTTTTTGAATGCCTTGAGAAGCGGCTTCTTCTAAAAAGTGATCCGTATAAGGTTGTAACCATTCTTCACGACCAAAACGAGATTGGAAAGTCATATTCCATTGGTTTTCTGTTAAACCTAATTTATCCACAATGGCAATGGTGGTTTGTTTGCAGTGCTGGCGATAATAATCGCCCATATTCTCATAACGTAATGGAATGCCGTGATAAGAAAAAAGCAAAAACTCATCGGGTTTTAACCGCACTTTAATCGAATCCACTAAGGCATTAATGTAGTTTTCATCAAGATGATAAGAATGAATAAACTCAAAAGGCACAATATTGCGTTCTTGCGCAATGGCACGATTGAAGGCATCGATTAATGCGCCCGTTGTGGTACTAGAATATTGCGGATAAAGTGGCAACACAATCATGCGTTCCACGCCATTTTTAAGTAAATTTTTGATCGCACTTTGCATTGAAGGATTGCCATAAGTCATGGCAATTTCTACATGTGCATTGATGCCTTGTTTATTTAAATAAGCTTGTAAGCCGGCCTGTTGTTGCTTTGTAATGGCAAGTAGGGGAGAGCCTTGTTCTGTCCAAATAGCTTGATAATTTTGTGCAATGCGTTTAGAACGAAAAGGTAAAATAATGGCTTTTAAAAGGGGATACCATTTCCAACGAGGTAAATCGACCACGCGGGGATCCATTAAAAAATCGGCCAGATAACGGGAGATCGCAGCGGGTTGCGGGGCATCAGGCGTACCAAGGTTTGCTAAAATGATGCCAATTTTTTGAGTTATAGTCATAAATGTTTGATAGAAAGCGTTAATCGAGAAACGCAGCAGAGTTTATCTTGTTCATCGCGAATGTCAATTTGCCAAACATGGGTATTTTGACTTAAAGCAATTGGTGTTGCTTTTGCGGTAACAAAACCTTGTCTCACTGGTCGAAGATGATTAGCATTGATATCTAATCCTAAGGCAACTTGCCCTTCTTCTATGCTGAGAAATCCCGCCAAAGAGCCAATGGTTTCAGCCAACGCAACAGATACGCCACCATGTAATAAGCCGAAAGGCTGTGTGGTACGATGATCAACCGGCATTTTTGCCTCAATCCAGTTTTCACCATAAGCGGAAATTTCAATGCCTAAATGCCCCACGGCACAGTGTTTACTCATTTCATTGAGTTGAGCAAGAGTAAATTCTTTTTTCCAGATCATATGTTCTTTCTCAGTTTAATCTAAAATTTCAAGCAATGCTTGAACAGGGTGTTTCAAGATAGCTTTTTCATATCGTTTCACTTGGCTACGGCAGGAATAGCCGGTCGCAAGGCAATAATTCGGATCTTTACCTTGTAATTTTTTGCCCCATGATACGTCGTAAATGTCCTTTGACATGGTTTGATTTTGAACTTCATGGCCAAATACCCCCGCCATACCACAGCAGCCGACTTTTTCAACATTCAAGGTTTGTCCAAATTGCGTGAAAATATTCTGCCATTCTTTTGGGCTGTTTGGCATAAAGGTGGATTCAGTACAATGAGGGAATAAATGCCACTCAAAAGTGCAGTCAGATTTCGCGATATTTTTCACCACATTTTGTAATGCGTTACTTTCTAATTGATTGGTCAACCATTCATGTGCTGTGAGTACATGGAAATCACCGCGAGAATCGCCTAAGGCCTCTTTATATTCATCACGATAAGAAAGCACAATGGCAGAATCAACTCCGACCAAAGGCACATTTAATTTAGCGACGCGATTTAAAAACTCCGCTTGTGTTTTCGCTGTTTTACTAAAGCGAGTTAAAAAACCTTTAATATGCATGGCTTTGCCATTCGGTTTAAAAGGCAGAATGGTTGGCTCAAAACCTAGTTTTTGTGTGAGAGCTACGAAATCCCGTACTACTTTAGCATCGTAATAAGAGGTATAAGGATCTTGTACGATAAAGAGCATATTGGCTTTTTCGGCGGCGCTGAGACTTTCCAATTCTTCTAATTTTTTGCCTTGATAGCCAATTTCCACTAATTGCTGTTGAAGGTTTGGCTCAGAAAGGAGAGGCAAATCAGTCATGCCAAGCGTTTTTTCAACCAAGCTTTGAGTAACTTTCAGTTTGGTGAAATAATTGAATAATGTCGGTTGTTTCGCCATATAAGGTGCAGCAACTTCTAAATTCGCCACAAGATGATCTTTGGCTGGACGCAAATAACGGCTGTGGTAGAAATGGAAAAATTTCGCACGGAAACTTGGTACATCAATTTTAATCGGGCACTGGCTTGCACAGGCTTTACAAGCCAAACAAGTATCCATTGCGGCTTTTACTTCATTTGAGAAGTCATATTCGCCGCGCCATTTCTGTACGCTATTGCAGAAACGTTCCACAAGTGCGGTCAGTTTCACTTGTGTTTTATGAAAATCTAATAGCTCAGGTGATACGTTTTCATTCGCCATCAATCGCAACCACTCACGCACCATAGCGGCTCGTCCTTTTGGCGAGAATACGCGATTTTTACTCACTTTCATGGAAGGACACATAATGCTGTGCTCATCAAAGTTAAAACAAAGCCCGTTGCCGTTACAATTCATCGCACCTTTGAATTCATCTCGCATTTGAATTGGGATTTGGCGATCATTGTCTGCACGCATTGGAGAGAGAATCGAATAGAGTTCTGCATCGCTATTAAGTGGCGTACAGATTTTACCTGGATTGAGACGATTGTTTGGGTCAAATAAGAACTTCACATAACGTAACTCTTGCCAAAGTTCGGGAGTAAAGAATTTCTCGCCATAATGAGAACGTACGCCTTTACCGTGTTCCCCCCATAGCAAACCGCCGTATTTCACGGTGAGTTCAGCCACTTCATCTGAAATTTGTTTAAAGAGTTTGACTTGTTCTTTATCGCATAAGTCTAAAGCCGGGCGAACGTGCAATACACCAGCATCCACATGGCCAAACATCCCATATTGCAGATTGTGACTATCTAATAAGGCTCTAAATTCTGCAATGTAATCCGCAAGATGTTCTGGTGGCACACAGGTATCTTCCACAAAAGGAATCGGTTTGGCAGCGCCTTTCGCATTCCCTAATAGCCCCACCGCTTTTTTACGCATGGCGTAAATACGTTCAATAGAAGGCAAGTCAGAACAAAGTTGATAGCCGATAATATGATCTTTGCCTTGTGCAATTTTTTCATCTAATTGCTGACAAAGTGCGGTCACTTGGCTGTCGATTTTAGCTTGATTGTTGCCCGCATATTCAACAATGTTTAAACCAAGAATTGGATTTTGTTCTTCTGTTAAAAGTTCTTTCACTGAATGCCAAATAATATCTTGCTTAGCAAGGTTCAGCACTTTGGAATCGACGGTTTCGACTGAAAGGGCATTGGCTTTCACCATAAAAGGCGCATTGCGAAGGGCTGCATCAAATGAGCTGTACTTCACATTAATTAAGGTACGATATTTCGGAATCGGCAATAAATTGAGTTTAGCTTCGCAGATAAACGCAAGTGAACCTTCTGACCCTGTTAAAATTCGGGTGAGATTAAATTCACTTTCATCTTTATTAAAGACATTCTTAAGATCGTAACCGGTGAGAAAGCGATTGAGTTGTGGTAAATCTTGAATGATTGAGGCGCGCTTCTCTTTACAACGTTGGAAAATCGTTTGATGTAGTGTTTTTCCATTTTCTGCTAGTGGATAGTTTTCTAAAACATCGTCGGATTTGACCGCACTTGTATCTAATATTTCACCATTCATTAAAACAGAACGTAATGCTAAAACATGATCAGAGGTTTTACCGTATTGTAATGAACCTTGACCGGAAGCATCGGTATTAATCATGCCACCGAGGGTTGCTCTATTACTGGTGGAGAGTTCTGGCGCAAAGAATAAACCGTGAGGTTTTAAAAATTGGTTGAGTTGGTCTTTTACTACACCTGCTTGAACGCGAACCCAACGTTCTTCTATATTAAGCTCTAAAATGCCTGTCATGTGGCGAGAGAGATCCACAATAATATTGTTATTAATAGATTGCCCATTGGTGCCCGTGCCGCCACCGCGAGGTGTAAAGGTTAAGTGAAGGTATTTCTCTTTATTTGCTAATTTGGTAATGCGTACCACATCAGCAACAGATTTAGGGAATAAAATAGCTTGTGGAAGTTGTTGATAGACACTGTTATCTGTCGCAAGACTTAAACGGTCAGCATAATTTGAGGCAATATCACCTTCAAAATGCTGTTTTTGGAGTTCGCTAAGATAATCACTTACCACATTATTAAGCTGTGGCACATTAGAAAGACGGGGCAACATAAAATCACTCACCTATATAAAGAGAAGAAAGTGAATTTGATGATATATGAAGCTCAAAAAAAAGTCGATTTGAACAAAAGATATTTTTTGTTAGAATAGAAAACGGGTCAAAAATTAACCCGTTTTTTGTGAATGAAAGTTCATTTTAGGGGGTGTTTGTCTATAAAATAACCAAAAAGGGCAAAAAAAGTTTGATCTTTGGTGTTTTTATAGGATAATAACCATACTTTTGAACGTTCCTTTGGCTATGGCAAAGGAATTGAATTTGTCAAAAGGATAAGTTAGGGCAAATTCAAAACCCTAGTTAAGCAATGTTTAGAGTGTTTCTTTTTTGTAAAGTTCACGATAGACAAGGAAACTTTTCTTATTAATAACGATGACTAAATAGAGGACATCAAAATGAAAAAAACTGCAATCGCATTAGTCGTTGCTGGTTTAGCAGCAGCTTCAGTAGCTCAAGCAGCTCCACAAGAAAACACTTTCTATGTAGGTGCTAAAGCTGGTCAAGCATCTTTCCACGATGGTATCAAATCAAACACTGATGCTACTAACCCACGTAGCTTAAACTTCGGTAATGGCTATCGTCGTAACTCTGTTACTTACGGTGTATTCGGTGGTTACCAAATCTTAAACCAAAATAACCTTGGTTGACCGCAACCTGAGGCAGGACTTCATCAGGCGGAATAGTGCAA
>CABSXY010000139.1 GCA_902481695.1 uncultured Haemophilus sp.
TCTTAATCCAAAATAACCTTGGTTTAGCAGTAGAAGCTGGTTACGATGATTTCGGTCGTGTTAAATTCTTGCGTAACGGTAAAACAAATGTTAAGCACACTAACCACGGTGCACACTTAAGTGTTAAAGGTAGCTACAACCTTGGTGGTTTAACTTCTGCTTTAGAAGGTTTAGACTTCTACGGTCGTGCTGGTGCAGCTTTAGTTCGTTCAGACTATAAAGTATACAACTCAAAAGGCGCTCGCGTTCGTGGTGCAGGTGAGCACAGCTTACGTGTTTCTCCAATGTTCGCAGCTGGTTTCGAATATGCATTACCATCTTTACCAGAGTTAGCATTACGTCTTGAATATCAATGGTTAGCTCGCGTAGGTAAATTACGTACTGGCGCTACTGAGAACAGCTCTGTAGATTACAACCCATGGATCGGTTCTATCAACGCTGGTTTATCTTACCGTTTCGGTCAAGGTGCTGCTCCAGTTGTTGCACCTGAAGTTGTAAGCAAAACTTTCAACTTAAGCTCTGATGTAACTTTCGCTTTCGGTAAAGCTAACTTAAAACCACAAGCTAAAGCAACTTTAGACGGTATCTATGGTGAAATCGCTCAAATCAACAACGCTAATGTAGCTGTTGCTGGTTATACAGACCGTATCGGTAAAGATGCACCAAACTTAAAATTATCACAACGTCGTGCAGACTCTGTAGCTAACTACTTAGTAGCTAAAGGTGTTCCAGCTCAAAGCATCTCTGCAGTTGGTCACGGTAAAGCTAACCCAGTTACAGGTTCTACTTGTGACGCGGTTAAAGGTCGTAAAGCGCTTATCGCTTGTTTAGCACCAGACCGTCGTGTTGAAATCGCAGTTAACGGTACTAAATAATTTTATTTAGTTATCCATTAACGGATTAACATTAGAAGACCTAAACTTCGGTTTAGGTCTTTTCTTATATAAATTAAACCTATAAATTGAAGGAATTTTTGAATGAAAAAGTGGATTATCTTGATTATTATCGCCGTTGCTGCAGGTTTTGGCTTAATGTCTAGCTACAATGGCTTAGTTAAAGCAGAAACTGAAATTGATTCTGTTTGGGCAAATGTTGAATCATCTTATCAACGTCGTGCTGATTTAATTCCAAACTTAGTGAATACTGTAAAAGGTCAAGCTAATTTTGAACAACAAACATTAACCAATGTAATCGAAGCGCGTGCAAAAGCGACACAAACTAAAATTGATCCGTCTAATTTAACGGAAGAACAATTAAACGAATTCCAACAAAACCAAAATCAAGTAGGCTCAGCATTATCTCGTTTACTTGTTACTGTAGAACAATACCCACAATTAAAAGCGAACGAAGGCTTTATGAACTTACAAGCGCAACTTGAAGGTACAGAAAACCGTATCAATGTCGCTCGTAATAAATTTAATGAAGCAGCGCGTATTTATAATGAAAAAGTACGTCAATTCCCAACTAAATTAGCTGCAATGATTTTTGGTTTTAAAGCTAAACCTTACTTTAAATCAGCTACTGGCGCTGAAAACGCACCAACTGTAAACTTTAACTAAGGTTTATCTATGCCATTCTTTTCCAGAATTCCGGTAGATAAAAAGCAAATCGAGGCGGCGATTAGTCGCCTCGAAAGCTTAAGTTCGGCTGAGTTACGTGTTTATATTGAACGCAAAGTACCAAAGGCTTCAGAACAACTGTCTGCAATGGAACGTGCTTTAGAAGTCTTTGACGAACTGGAAATGCATAAAACAGCGGCACAAAATGCCGTGTTGATTTATGTGGGATATAAAAATCATCTTTGTGCAATCGTAGGTGATAAAGGCATTCATCAATTTGTTGATGTGGCTTATTGGCAGTTACAATGCGATTTAATGATTGAGCAGTTTAAACAAAAAGCTTATACACAAGGCATTGTCGATGCGATTGATCGTATCAGTGATATTTTATCTCGCCATTTCCCTATTCAGCCTAATGATGTGAATGAATTATCGAATGAGGTAATTATTAATGGCTAAGCTTTTATCTTTTATGAAAAGTGCGGTTATTTTTAGCCTTGTTTTTTTTGCTCAAATGGTTGTTGCAGCAGAATTTCCGCCTGCACCAAATCCTTTCCATTACATAAACGATTACACCAACACACTTTCATCAGAACATAAGCAAATTTTAGAAAATAAATTGATTGCTTATAGCAAAGAAACGAGTTCACAAATCGCCGTCGTTTTGGTTCCTACAACCGGTGAATATGAAATTGCTGATTATACTTTTGCTTTAGGTGATAAATGGGGCATTGGACGAAAAAATCTGAACAATGGCGTGTTGATGCTGATTGCGAAGGATGATCGCAAAGTCTTTATCGCAACAGGGCAAGGTTTAGAAGGTGTATTGCCGGATGCTTTTTTATCGCAAGTCATCCGTTCGGCAATTTTGCCACAATTTAAACAAGGCCAATATGCGCAAGGTATTAATGATGGCTTAAACCAAATTATCGCGGCAAGTAAAGGCGAGTTTGATGCGGCACAAGTTGAAGAAGATGCGTTCGATAAGTATATCCCATTCTTAATGGTATTGGCGTTTATTGCCATTGTATTATTTGGTGAATTCCAATATCACAAAGATGAAGTATATATTAGCCCGAATCAACGTGACCAGCTGAATAAAATCATTCGTCAAAGTACGATTTCTCGTCGCCGTGGTGGCGGTTCCGGTTTCGGAGGCGGATTTGGTGGAGGCTTCGGTGGCGGTGGTTCTTCCGGTGGTGGCTTTGGCGGCGGTAGCTTTGGCGGCGGTGGAGCTGGTGGAAGTTGGTAAGACCAAGTCTTTCACTCAGGTTCTATCTTATGCTAGAATAGCGCCCTATTCAGACTTATTTGAACAAGGAACATTATGGAAACGTTAGACAAAATCAAAAAACAAATCGCTGAAAACCCAATTTTAATTTACATGAAAGGTTCACCAAAATTACCTTCTTGTGGTTTCTCTGCGCGTGCATCTGAAGCATTAATGAATTGCAAAGTGCCTTTCGGCTATGTTGATATTCTTCAACACCCAGATATTCGTGCTGAATTACCGGCTTATGCAAACTGGCCAACTTTCCCACAATTATGGGTAGAAGGTGAGTTAATTGGTGGTTGTGATATTATTTTAGAAATGTATCAAGCTGGCGAACTTCAAACTTTATTAAGCGAAGTAGCGGCTAAACATCAAGCTTAATTGACGATAGATTATCAAGATAAACCTGCTTTTTAGCAGGTTTTCTTTTGCTCAAAAAATGATAAACCAGATATAAAAGTGTGATCGGATTAACATTTTTAAATGAAATAACTTGTTGATTAAATTTCCTTAAGATAGACTACATCGCGTTAGTCGGGGTGCCTATATTAATGGCTGAGAAATACCCGTGAACCTGAAACAGATAATGCTGGCGTAGGAAACTAATCATCTCATTATGCTGTTTCGTTATGCAAAAATAAGGAGAACGCATAATGAACAAAACGCTTCCCATTTTAACCGCACTTTTTACTGCTTCCGCTTTCGCTTTCGCACAAGCTGCTCCTCAAACATTAGATGTTTATACTTATGATTCATTTAGTGCTGATTGGAGTGCCGGACCAAAAGTTAAAGCAGCTTTTGAACAACAATTCCCGCAATGTAAGCTGAATTATGTGGCTTTTGACAATAATGGCACCTTGTTTAACCGTGTTCGTCTAGAAGGTAAAAAAATTAAGGCGGACGTGGTGCTCGGGTTAGATAGTTATCAAATTGAAGAGGCACAAAAACTCAATATTTTTGAGCCAAATAAAGTGGATTTAAGCCAGTTACGTTTACCAATTAAATGGGAAAATCACACGTTCTTACCATTTGATTATGCGCAATATGCATTTATTTATGATAAAAATAAGTTAGCTAACCCACCAAAAAGCTTAAAAGAATTAGTTGAGCGTCAAGATCTTAAAGTGTTATATCAAGATCCGCGTACAAGCAGTATTGGACGTGGTCTATTACTTTGGATGAATGCCGTTTATCCAGCAGCAGATGTCGCAAATGCTTGGAAAACCCTTTCTAAACATACGGTCACGGTTACAAAAGGTTGGACTGAGTCTTATGGCGCCTTCTTAAAAGGCGAAGGTGATCTGGTTTTAAGCGTCAATACTTCACCGATTTACCATATTCTTTCTGAACAAAAAGACAATTATGTGGCAACGGAATTTGCAGAGGGTAGCGTATTACAAGTTGAAGTCGCGGCAAAAGTCGCTAACCGTAATAATGCCTGTGCTGATGAATTTTTAGGATTCTTACTTTCACCGCAAGCTCAAGCGGATATTGCTAAAAATAATGTGATGTTACCTGTGGTAGAGACCAATATCGAAAGTCATATTGATGCGCTTAATTCTCGCGCAAAATCAATGCGTATTTTAGATACCACAATGGTGACAAGTGAGCAGCTTAAAGGCTGGATCAATCAATGGCAAAAAGCTTTATCTAAGTAGTGTTAATGAGCTTATTGCAACATCCGCATTTTCGTCCTCGCCATTATTTGGGCGGAAGTGCGGTCATTTTTTTCATTGTTTTACTCTATGGATTTTCACTTTCTGCGGTTTTTTCAGTAGGAAGTGATTATGCCTTATCTGATTTCTTAAAAGACGATTATTTGCATCAAGTTATCGCCTTTAGTGTCGGGCAGGCATTCTTGTCAGCCTTACTTTCTAGCATAATTGGTACTTTATTTGCACGCGCTTTTTTCTATTTAGATTTCAAAGGCAAATCGCTCATTTTACGCATTTTTTCCCTCACATTTGTTTTGCCTGCATTACTGGCTATTTTCGGTCTAATTGGTATTTATGGCACAGCCGGTTGGCTAGTACAACTGCTGCAAACCTTAGGTATTTCGTGGAAACCCTCCATTTATGGTTTAAACGGCATTCTCATTGCCCATTTATTTTTTAATATTCCTTTAGCGGCACGAATGAGTTTGCAGGCTTTGCAAAGTGTACCGACCGAACAGCATCAACTCGCGGCACAATTGAATATTAAAGGTTTCACATTTTTTCGTTTAATTGAATGGCCTTATTTGAAAAGCCAAATAGTCTCTGCCTTTGTGCTGATTTTTATGCTGTGTTTCACCAGTTTTACGATAGTGTTGGCACTGGGTGGCGGGCCACAAAACAGCACGCTAGAAGTTGCGATTTATCAAGCTATTTTCTTTGAATTTGATTTACCCAAAGCCGCACTTTTTGCGCTTGT
>CABSXY010000140.1 GCA_902481695.1 uncultured Haemophilus sp.
CAAGGGGCTAAATTTGTAATTGAAAGCCAAGATGACGTCAACGTCGATGTGTAAGAACTTGCCTGGAAAGACACGGTTTGGGTGAAAAAGAAAGTACAAATTTTAGTAAAATTTGAACAACCTTCGTCAAATACGCATCCCTTCTTATTTGGCTCATCCAATTTAATGCTGGCAGATATGGGCTGCCTTGGTATAATGCTTGTTCAATAAAATAATAACATAAAAGGAATCTAACATGAAAAAAATCTCAACATTCGCTTTAATTACGACCTTATTTTCAGTAGGCACATTCGCGGCCTCACCAGAATCAAAAGATAGTGCTAAAGAAGCGAAAAATGAGCCGACAATTTATCTTTCTGTGTTTGATAGAACGAATGAACCTGCACCATCACCCGATTTACACAAAAAAGAAATGTCTCGCTCAAACAAAACTGAAAAAGTATGTTGGGTCGCAACGGGTAATTTTGGTAAAAAAGCGACAGTAAGCGAAACTTTTAAGGCTCAAGCTAAAATTGAATTTAAAAGCATAATTGAAAATGCCAAAGTTGTTTCATCACCAAATAAAAAACTCCATACCATCACTTATACCAGACCCACTATTGATAATGGTAAATATATGATGAATTGTTGGGCGTTCGACCGTAGAGATCCTATCGGCAAATATGTGCTGACGGTAAAAATCGGTAAACATGAATTTGAAAAACAAGTTTTCTACGTGACCGAATAGTCAAAAATAAGCTAAAAAATAACCACACTTATCAACAAAAAGAGAATCTTTTAATGTCTCAAAGAACTGATAAAAAAACAATCTGTTTAAATATGATTGTCAAAAATGAATCTGCCATCATCCGAGATACATTAGAGAACATTATTGCTCATGTTCCCCTCGACTATTATGTCATTAGTGATACGGGCTCAGATGATAATACCGCAGAAATTATCGAAAAGTTCTTTGCTGAAAAAGGCATTAAAGGCGAAATTCATCACGATCAATGGGTTAACTTTGCCCATAATCGAAACTGTGCGTTACAACATGCACAAGGAAAAACAGATTATGTATTCATCTTTGATGCAGACGACCGCTTTGAGGGAAATTTTGTATTACCTGAAGAGCTAACAAGTGATCGCTATTATCTACGCATGGCAAATAGCGTAACTGGTGCAAATGTTTATTTCCGAACACTTATGTTTCGTAATGATGGGTCATTCTATTGGCGTGGCGTATTGCATGAATTTGTTGAACAACGTAAAAAAACAGTTGTGGAGCAAAAAATCTTTGGTGACTATTATGTGATTAGTGGGCGTTTTGGTGCTCGTAGCAACAATCCACAAAAATATTTTCACGATGCTCAAGTGTTAGAAAAAGCCTTTTACTCTCAAGAAGATGAAGATCTTAAAGATCGCTATGCGTTTTATACCGCACAATCTTATCGTGATGCTGATATGTATGAAAAAGCCATTGAATGGTACGCAATTCGAGCTAATCTTGGGGGGTGGTCTGAAGAAGTCTATTATTCATTCCTTCAAATCGCTTTATTAAAAATTGAATTAAATGCTTCACTCAATGAGATACAAAATTTATTGCTGTCCACTTATGAATATCGCCCACAACGAGCGGAAAGTCTTTATCATTTAGCGCGTCAATTACGCCACCACAATAAAGCCAGACTGGCTTATATTTATGCAACTGTGGCGGCAAACATTCCCCTTAGTAAAGATATTCTTTTTGTGGATCACTCTGTTTATGAATGGAAAGCTAAAGAGGAACTGGCTATAAGTGCGAATTCGGTGGGCAATTACCAGCTTTGTCATGATCTTTGCGTCGAATTATTATTTAATCCCGCCGTACCAGAACCAAACCGAAAACTGTTACTAGACAATTTAAAATTAGCAAAAGAGTATCTTTAAAAATATTAGGCGTTCTGCTAGGTAAATAAGAAATGAATAAAAAATTCGTTGGTTTAAGTATGGTGCGCAATGAAAGTGATATCATTGAAACCTTTATTCGCCACAATTTAACTTTATTAGATGAACTTCATATTGTTGACCACAATAGCAGTGACAATACGCGTGAAATTCTCACACTTCTTAAACAAGAAGGATTACTAATTCATATCTATCACTATAATGAATTAGAATATGCTCAAGAACGAATTATGAATCAAATGATGCAATATATTCTAAATAATGATGCTGACATTGATTATATTTTTCCACTTGATGCAGATGAGTTAATTTATTGCCCATCTCGCGAAATATTACATTATTTTCTCACACTGATTCCTCAAAATCATGTTGGGATGTATACCTGGCGAGGCTATCTACCAAGCTCTACGGAGTATGATCCGGATTTTATTTGCCACTTTACCGACCAACGAAAAGAAGAGATTCTCACACCAAAAGTCATTATTCCACGAGCGGTTGCAGAAACCTGTACATTAACTATAGGCAGCCATTCCGTACGAAATGCTGAAGGAAAAGAAGTTCAAAGTAGTGTATTTATTGCACCAAATAGTGCCAACTACTATTACTGGTTTATTGAACGATTTAATGCAAAGTTCATCGAAACGGATGATTTATGGTTAGGGCATTATCCTATTCGCTCAACAATTCAGCAAATTAAAAAAGTCTTGGAAAAATCTATCACGATGGTGATGGAAAAAAAGGGGTTTCGTGATTTTGCTTGGGAAAATCAGTTACGTGATTTACTCGCCCATAATATGGACATATCTCTTGATGAGCTTCGTCTTATTGCCTATAAATATCGTGCATCTGATGAGAAACAAATACAGGTTGCTCGTCAACAACCTCTGCGTTCTACAAAATTAACACTGAAATATCAAGATCTCATAAATAACGATCCACTACCTATACTTGGGAAACTCATTCTCAATCTTGCTGAGAAATTGCGTTAGCTATCTAGAATTAAGATTACACTATAAAATTTTATTCGGTCGCATAATAAGATAAGACCAATCTAGATGGCGAAAAAACCAATATTTCTCACGCTCAAATAATGCTGGGTTTTGATTATCCCAAGGTTTATGCTTTGCAGCATAATGAATGATTGTTGGAGTTGCATCAAGGCTAATTGACTTAATATTATGCCGATTTTTAATCGCTTCAATATATTGCACCTGCGCATTTTCAGTGAAACTATAATATTTTGCCTTTTCTCGTAAAACAATATTCAAAATACACTGATCACCGTACAACACTTGATCACCATACTCTTTAACCGTTTGCAATAATGTGTCGACTAAACCTTCATTGCGCCATTTAGCACAATCAACCAACAGAACACCGCTATTGAAATATTTTTTGGAAACTGATGCATCTAAATAAGGAAACGGAAAGTGTTCCCCCATCCCATAATCTTTCACAACGCCTACAGGAGCATCATTCAGATCGCTATAATAAAAATCAGATAATGGTCCATTCACAATAATATCTGCGTCCAAATATAACACACGATCTTGATTAATCAGTTTGGGGATCATAAGACGATAATAACTACTCGACGAAGAAATATGTTCCAACGTCTTATAATCTTTAAAAATATCGTCAGAAATATGAATAGAAAATAAGTTATTTCCCATTTTCTCTAATTTACATTGAATCCCCTCAAACCATTCTGTGGGAATGTCATTATGTAAGACATAAAAATTGACGTTCTTATTATAGTAACAAATTGACTTTAGCAACGCTTCCAAATGGGGGGTATATTTTGCATCAATCGCAAACGCAATATTGATTTTTTCTGAAGTGGTCATTTAGTTACATTATCCTTAAGTTTCTCTAATTAATCACAAAACGCTTTTTTATAAATATTATTGTATGCTCATTCTATCTCATTTTATCCTTAATTTGGTACAAATAAAAAACCCAGCCGAGGCTGGGTTTTTATCTATTTTAATGGAAAGTTAAATTACCATTGGTAACCTACACCCACAGAGCCACCTACGTCGCCTTGGGTATTGGCGTTACCTTGAAGTTTGAAGATAACTTTACCATTGTCGCTTGAGCGTGAGTAACCTACTGCTACAGCGCTTTCACCTTTGAAAGTACCTGCAGAAGCGGCAACCATTGATTTACCTGGGATGTAAACTTGTGGTAAACCAGCAGCTGCGTTAGCACCTGCGATACCGCCGCGAGCTTCTTTACGTACACCATCAATGCGGTTGTTAACATTGGTGATGTTACTACGTAATTGTGAAACGTTTACAGCATCAGTATCTTTAACACCTGGAGCAACATTTTGGATAGTCTTGTTGCCTGCATCGATACCGTCTTGGTTGATGGTTACTGGACCTGCTTTAAGTTCATTTGTTGTTACGCTATTAACAGTTACATCTGGGTTCAGACTTACTTTTAATGCATCGCCATCTTTCTTAACGAAGATATTTTGAACTTCTTTCTCAACAGTTTTACCGGTTTGTTTATCGTAAACTTTAACCTTAGTACCTGCATCACCTTTAATCTGAATTGTGTTATTCAGTTTCTTCGTGATTGTACCTTGGCTTGAACCAGTTTCATCAACTAAACCAAATGTACCATCGGCATCTTTACCGTCTCTACCGTCTTTACCATTTCTAATGGTTGTTACAGTTTGTTTACCGTTACCATCCACGATAGTGACTGTGTGAGTACCGTTGCCGTTGTCTTTCACTTCAGCTTGTGCATTCTTACCGTCTTCACCGTTTTTAACGATAGTAGTAGTAGTTTTACCGTTACCATCTTTAATGGTCACAGTATGAGTGCCGTCGCCGTTGTCTTTAACTTCAGCTTCTGCATTCTTACCGTCTGCACCAGTCGCACCGTCTTTCACGATAGTGGTTGTAGTGTTACCGTTGCCGTCTTTGATGGTTACAGTATGAGTACCGTCGCCGTTGTCTTTCACTTCAGCTTCAGCGTTCTTACCATCTGCACCAGTTGCACCATCTTTAACGATAGTAGTGGTCACTGAGCCAGTACCTAAATCAGTAATGGTAATAGTATGAGTACCGTCGCCGTTATCTACAACTTCACCTGTGATGCTAGTACCATTCTCACCAGTGTCACCTTTCGCACCAGTGTCACCTTTCGCACCAGTTGCACCATCTTTCACGATGGTTGAAGTGGTTTGACCGTTGCCGTCTACGATAGTCACGGTATGTGTACCGTCGTTGTTATTTACAACTTTAGCTTCAGCATT
>CABSXY010000141.1 GCA_902481695.1 uncultured Haemophilus sp.
CTGATAAATCCTAAACTAAAATCTACCGCACTTTCACCTTGCCAAAGCGCAACAAACAAGCCAAAAACAACAAGACAAATCAATTCAATCATCATCGCCTTTTGATATCGATTTTTGGCCTGCGTTAAAACCTTAGACATTATCTTATTTTTAAAAATACAAAAACTGTCCAATTATACCTTTGCTACAAAGAGTTTCAACTTTTAAACCACTAAAAAATGTTAAATAAATCACACTTTTAAAAAATTATTCACAAAATGGTCATTGTTTTATCGCAAAACGATTAAATGTCGCTCACCTACAAGCTCAGGGACATGTAAAGTTATCACGTCTTTTACTTCGAATTTTTTGTCTAATTCTTGAACTTCATCTTCGTGATAAATGCCTTTTAAAGCATAAAAATATCCATCTTGTTTTGGTAAATGATGACACCAATCTGTCATATCTTTTAACGAAGCAAATGCACGACTTAATACACCGTCGAATTTTTGTTCAGGTTGGTATTCCTCAACGCGGCTAAGAACGGATTCTACATTTGTTAGTCCTAACTCACGTACTGCATTTCGAATAAAGCTAATACGCTTACCTAAACTATCTAACAAGACAAATTGCTTGGTGGGATTGATAATGGCTAAAGGCAGGCCTGGCAAGCCTGGACCGGTTCCCACATCAATAAAACGATCCCCTTGTAAATAAGGACTAACAACAATACTATCCAAAATATGTTTAACTAACATTTCTTGCGGATCACGCACAGAGGTTAAATTATAGGCCTTGTTCCATTTATTGAGTAACTGTACTAACTGGATCAGTTGATCTTTTTGTCGATCTGTTAATTGGATTTCTGCTTGAGCCAGTAAATTTTCGAGTTTTGCTTTCATTTTTCTATCTATCTTGTCTATTTGTCGTCATTCTACTTGAAAATTCCTACCTTGAAACATTATTTCTTCTGGCTTGCTAAAATATTCCCTAAATTTGTTTCCAACCACTCCACCAACTCAAACATCTTATTAGAAGCTTCTGTTCCAAATTCTGTTAATGTATAATCCACTTGCGGTGGCACGGTATTATAGGATTTACGAATTAACATACCATCAGCCTCCAATTCCTGCAGGGTTTTAGTCAACATACGTTCACTTACGCCATCAATCGCACGGCGAAGTTCACTAAAACGCTTGGTACCAGAATGCAAACTCACCAACACCAATGCGCCCCAACGGCTGGTTAAATGTTGCAAAATTTGGCGAGAAGGGCAAGCTGAAGCCAGTACGTTCCCACGATTTAAATTTTTTTCAATTTTTAATTCCTTAAAAATCAACAATTTGAAAATTATTTTTAAAAAATTCCAAAACTTACGTTTATGTAAGTACTTCTCAAAAGTAAGTATTGAAATATAATACGCCACATCAAGCGAACAATCAAATGTTCAAACATCATTTCAACTTAACGAGAAGGAAAACATCATGACAACTAAAACTATCGCAATTACTGGTGCAACAGGTCAATTTGGCGCAATCGCATTAGACTTATTAAAAGCAAAACAAGCAAACGTTCTTGCTCTTGTACGCTCTCCAGAAAAAATTTTAGGTGTAGAAGCTCGCAAATTTGATTATTCAAAAACAGAAGGACAAGTAGAAGCATTACAAGGCGTAGATACATTAATTTTAGTATCAAGTAATGAAATCGGTCAGCGTTTTGTACAACACAACAACGTAATTGAATCAGCGAAAAAAGCGGGTGTTAAACATATTATCTATACCAGTTTACTCGGCGCGACCAACAATAATACTGTAAAATCCCTTGCCGGTGAGCACGTTGAAACTGAAGCCGCATTAAAAGCTTCGGGTATTACTTACACTATTTTACGCAATGGTTGGTACACCGAAAACTACACAGCTTCAATTCCGGCAGCATTAGCAAACAATGCTTTCTACGGTTCAGCAAAAAACGGCAAAATTTCGTCTGTACTTCGTGCAGAACTTGCTGAAGCAGCGGTAAACGTCGCATTAAGTGAAGGTCATGAAAACCAAACTTACGAACTTGCCGGATCAACCAGCTGGACATTAGCCGACCTTGCAGCAGAAATCAGCAAACAAACAGGTAAAGATATCCCTTACGTGGATATTCCTGCAGCAGATTATGCCGCAGCACTTGTACAAGCAGGATTAGATAAAGGCTTTGCTGACCTAATTGCACAATGGGATGTGGATGCTTCAAACGGTGCATTATTCTCAGAAGACAAAACCCTTGAGAAATTGCTTGGCCGTCCAACAGCAGGATTGAATGTAGCAGTGAAACAAGCTCTAACCCATTAATAAAGTTCTTTAAAAAAAGTGCGGTTAGTTTTAACCGCACTTTTCATTTCTAAACATTATTCGCCGCGTTTTAGCATGCCTTGTTTTTTCAAATTCACCAGAATAATTGAAATTGCCGCAGGAGTAATGCCTGAAATTCGGCTCGCTTGACCAATTGAAACTGGACGATGCTGTTCCAACTTCGCACGTACTTCATTAGATAAACCGGAAACTTTGCTGTAATCAAAGTTAGCCGGGATAGCTGTATTTTCGTGGCGTTTTTGTTTTTCAATTTCTTCTTGTTGATGCTCAATATAGCCTTGATACTTAATGGCAATTTCCACTTGTTCTACGGCTTCTCGGTCTTCCATTGCCGGTTTGTATGGCGTTAAAGAAGTTAAAATATCGTAGGTCATTTCTGGACGGCGTAATAAATCTTCACCGTTGGCTTCACGCACAAGTGGACTGCCAAGTACTTTATTCGCTTCTTCTAAATATTCAGAACGCGGATGCAACCAAATACTACGTAAGCGTTGGCGTTCCTGTTCAATATTTTCCATTTTTTGATTAAAGCGTGCCCAACGAGCATCATCGATTAGACCTAATTCATGGGCAATTGGCGTTAAACGAATGTCTGCATTGTCTTCACGTAATAACAAACGGTATTCTGCACGAGAAGTGAATACGCGATACGGTTCTTTGGTACCAAGCGTACAAAGGTCATCCACCAATACGCCAGTATAGGATTGATCACGACGTGGATACCATGCTTCTTTCTCTTGTACATAAAGACCTGCGTTAATCCCAGCCAATAAGCCTTGTGCTGCCGCTTCTTCGTAACCGGTTGTACCGTTAATTTGACCCGCAAAGAACAAACCCGAAATCGATTTAGTTTCTAACGTTGGTTTTAAGTCACGTGGATCAAAATAATCGTATTCAATGGCATAACCTGGTTTAATGATACGCGCTTTTTCTAAACCTTTCATAGAATTCACAATGCCCATTTGTACGTCAAATGGCAAACTGGTAGAGATCCCGTTTGGATACACTTCATTGCTGGTTAAGCCTTCTGGTTCCAAATAAATTTGATGTGAATTACGATCCGCAAAACGCATCACTTTATCTTCAATAGATGGACAATAACGCGGACCGATCCCTTCAATTACACCGGTATACATTGGACTGCGATCCAAATTATTACGGATTACTTCATGGGTTTGTTCATTGGTATGGGTGATATAACAAGGAATTTGTTGAGGGTGATCATCTACTGATCCCATAAAAGAGAATACCGGTAATACGGCATCACCATGTTGTTTAGCCAATATATCGAAATTGATCGTGCGTGCATCAATACGCGGTGGTGTACCCGTTTTTAAACGATCAACGCGTAAATTCAGATCACGTAAACGATGAGAAAGTGTAACAGATGCCGGATCACCAGCTCGGCCGCCTTCATAATGTTCTAAACCAATATGGATCTTACCCGCTAAGAAAGTACCGGCAGTTAAAATAACCGATTTAGCACGGAATTTAAGTCCCATTTTGGTTTCCACACCACAAACGCGATCTTGCTCAATTAAAATATCGGTTACTTCTTGTTGGAAAATATCTAAATTTGGTTGGTTTTCAAGTGCGATGCGTACCGCTTGACGATATAAAACACGGTCAGCTTGAGCACGAGTTGCACGTACAGCAGGCCCTTTACTGCTGTTTAAAGTACGAAATTGAATCCCCGCCTTATCTGCAGCATGCGCCATTAACCCGCCCATGGCATCCACTTCTTTCACTAAATGGCCTTTACCAATACCACCAATAGCGGGGTTACATGACATTTGTCCTAGGGTATCGACATTATGTGTCAATAACAGGGTTTTTAATCCCATGCGTGCTGGTGCTAATGCCGCTTCTGTACCAGCATGACCGCCTCCAATGACGATCACATCATAATTTTCGGTGTAAAACATATCTCTCTCTTCGTCTTCAATTTGATCTTCGATCTAAAAATAGGCGCTATTCTACTGAAAATTACGTGTGCTTGAAAGCAAGAATTCAATCTGTGATAAGAGAAGATCGAGTAGGTAATAAAGATAAATCTATTTATATATAAAGATCTTATTATTGTTACTATTAAGATCCTTTTACCTTGTGAATAAGATCCTTTTCCTTTTTTAAATGAAGAAGTTAGATCATTTTAGATTGTGTTGAAATGTCGTCAGTTTGGAGGCTTTTTCTTGTGGATAACCTTTAATTTTATCCACAGTTAAAACAATCATCAGATTTACTCAGTGGAAAATAACAAGTTTTTGACAGGTTTTATTAAAGTTATCCACAGGTAATTTTTTTTGGATAATGGATAAAGAAAAAGCGATAACTCAAATTATCGCTTTATTATGACTAAAGTGCATTTATAAATTGTGGTAGCCAATCTTCAGCAAATTGTTCTTGAGCATCAACATGCAAGACATCGATTTTTAAACTGTCGCAAATTTTGACCGCTCTTTTTTCACTTAATTGTGTTTCAACTTTATTCACGGCATGACAGAATGTATCGTAATCTGAATTGCCTAAGCCTACAACGGCAAAGCGGAGAGAAGAGAAATCTTTATCTGATGCCGCAATTTGTTCAAAGAGTGGTTTCAAATTATCAGGCAATTCACCTGCACCATGTGTTGAAGTGACAATCAACCAAATATTTTCATCAATCACATCATCAAGTTCTGGTCCGTGGAAAAGTGCGGTAGAAAAATCTTGTGTTTTTAACACATCTTCTAAATGTTCCGCCACATATTCAGCGCCGCCTAATGTGCTGCCTGAAATAATGCAAATATTCATAGTGTTTCCTAATAAGAAAAAAGGCTTAGATTTTCTAAGCCTTTATAGT
>CABSXY010000142.1 GCA_902481695.1 uncultured Haemophilus sp.
CACCAGTGTCACATAGTGATGAGTGGCTTGCAACTACACAGAAGTGGAAGAAGGAATATCCTGTAGTACAGCCAAGAAAATACTTACTAAAATATTAAAAGTAACTCATAAAAAAAGCCCCTCTTTCGTAAAGAGGGGTTTGGGGAGATTTAAAAAGAGTTAGGGAGATTTAAAAAAGTTGAGGATATTCAAACAAAAAGGCGAACCTTTCGATTCGCCTTCTAAGATTCTTATCTAATCAAAGATTAGAAGAATACACGCATACCTACACCGATAGCTCTGTCTTTAACTTTACCATCGTAAGAATCGTTAACGTACTCTTTAGTAGTCACATATTTGCCTTCTACAAATAATACCACTTGTTTATGAAGTTTGTAGTCTGCACCAAGTAAGAAACCGTGAGTTTTATCTTTATCAGCTTCGCCTTTTACGCGTTCATATAGGTAGTTACCATATACTTGAGATGCTGGAGTTACTTGATATGCAAAACCTGGAGATACATAGAATTTATTTGTTTTTGCATCATCAAATTTCACATGTGCATAACCAAAATCACCAGTTAATTTGAAATCACCGAATTTATAGCCTAATGATGCTAAGAAACCATCTACACGGTGTTTATATGTTGCATTAGTTTCAAGGTTAGTGTGACCATAAGCGAAACGTGCATCTAAATCACCCGCTGTGTATAATGCACCGAAACCATATGCATTTTTAAGACCTGGGTTAAGCGCTCTACCTTTATCATTATGACGTTGACCGAAGTTGTAGTTTGCACTTAATTGTAAACCTTCGATACCTTTATAGTCATAACGTACTACACCAGTACCTGAAGTTGGGATATATTTACCTTTTGGAATGAAACCATATTCATAGTCATTTGCTTGAGTTAAATCATCTGCGATAGTTAATTGACGACCGAATGTGATGTCACCAGTCGCTTTGCTACCTAAACCTACGTAAGCACGTTTAGCATAAAGGCTACCGAATTGGTCACGAGATTCTGTATCATCAAAACGGAATTCTAAACGACCTAACGCATAGAAATCGTTATCTAAGTTGTGTTTCACTGTGATACCGAAACGTGAACCTGCGTTACGTAAAGCGGAATTTGCAGTTTTCTTTGAATTACCTGCCGCGTCATACGTTTTAGCATCCGCTTTTTCTAAGATTAAACGAAGAGAACCGTTTAATTCAACTTTAGTACCTTCGTTGTCGTAAACTACTGCTGCGTTTGCTGCTGAAGCGGCAAATGCAGAAACAATTAATGCTGCTAGTGTCTTTTTCATAATTGTTATTCCTTTTGGTTGTTACCTATGATTTTTGATTGAAACAATTTTTCATAAAAAAGTTCAATCTCCGAAATAGACGCCGCAAATATTACAAAATAAACTTATAGTGTCAATGGGAGGAACCGAACCAATTTTCTAAAATTGGATCAAGATCACATTTTTTGAGTAAAAAAGATTGTTTTTTGAACTAAACAATCAAGTATTTAAAATTATTCTTACCAAAATAAGATAAAACGCTGTACAGAATTTTGGCGTATTGTAAAGAAAAAAGCGGCCAGATTTTAAATCTGACCGCTTTCTTTATTTAAAAACTACAACGCTTCAATCGCTTTATACTGTTCTTGGATTTTTTCTAATCCAGATTGGTATTCCGCTTGTTTTTCGCGTTCTTTAGCGATAACCGCTTCTGGTGCTTTAGCCACGAAAGCTTCATTGCTAAGTTTGTTTTCGATACGTTTAACTTCGTTTTGATATTTTTCAATCTCTTTAGCTAAACGGGCAAGCTCGGCTTCTTTATTGATAAAGCCAGCCATTGGCACGAGCAATTCCGCATTGCCGACGAGTTTCGCTACCGCAAGCGGTGCGGTTTCGTTTGCGGCTAACACTTGAACGTTATCTAACTTCGCCATAGCTTTTAAAAGAGCGGTCTGTTTTTCGAGAATTTTTGCGTTTTCTGCGCTTAAATTACGGAATAACAGATCTAATCCTTTGCTTGGTGCGATGTTGCTTTCTGCACGAATATTACGTACTGCAACAATCACTTCTTTTAACCACTCAATTTCAGCTTCCGCCTCTGGATCAAAGCCGTTTTCTTCCACTTGTGGGAAAGATTGCAACATAATGCTGTCTGCAGTAATGTCCACAAATCCTTTCACTTTTTGCCAAATTTCTTCGGTAATAAATGGAATGAGCGGGTGTGCTAAACGTAATAATTTTTCTAACACGTGAACCAAGGTTTGGCTTGCTGCACGGATTTGTGCTGCATTGCCGTTTGCAAATACTGGTTTAGTCAATTCTAAATACCAGTCGCAGAATTGGTTCCAAGTGAATTCATAAATTGCATTGGCACAAAGGTCGAAACGGTATTGGCTTAATGAATTACGGAACGTTTCCACTGTGCGGTTGAATTCCGATTGAATCCAACGATCGGCTAATGAGAATTCGATCTCGCCTTCGCTTAAATCCAATTTTTCATTCGTTAATACGAAACGGCTTGCATTCCACAATTTGTTACAGAAGTTACGATAACCCTCTAAACGTTTCATATCCCAGTTGATGTCACGACCGTTTGAAGCCAACGCGGCTAATGTGAAACGTAATGCGTCTGTACCGTGAGCAGCAATACCTTCAGCGAATTCTTTACGCGTTGCTTTAGCAATTTTCTCTGCTAATTGCGGCTGCATCATGTTGCCGGTACGTTTTTCAAGCAAATCTTCAAGGCTGATACCGTCGATCATGTCGATTGGATCGAGCACGTTACCTTTCGATTTTGACATTTTTTGTCCGTTTTCATCACGGATCAAGCCTGTTACGTACACGGTTTTGAATGGCACTTGTGGTTTGCCGTTTTCATCTTTCACGAAGTGCATCGTAAACATAATCATACGCGCAACCCAGAAGAAGATGATGTCGAAGCCGGTAATTAACACATCTGTCGGGTGGAACATTTTGAGCTCTTTAGTTTGCTCTGGCCAACCTAAGGTAGAGAACGTCCATAAGCCTGATGAGAACCACGTGTCTAACACATCTTCATCTTGTTTAAGTTCAACCGTAGAATCTAAGTTATATTTTGACCGCACTTCTGCTTCGTTACGCGCAACATAAACATTGCCTTCCGCGTCATACCACGCTGGAATACGGTGTCCCCACCAAAGTTGGCGAGAGATACACCAATCTTGAATATCACGCATCCAAGAGAAGTAAAGGTTTTCATATTGTTTCGGCACGAATTGG
Organism: uncultured Haemophilus sp.; assembly: GCA_902481695.1. Classification (GTDB taxonomy): domain Bacteria; phylum Pseudomonadota; class Gammaproteobacteria; order Enterobacterales; family Pasteurellaceae; genus Haemophilus_D. Next base: position 3,246 of record CABSXY010000142.1, read on the forward strand.
ATTTCGCCGTCTTCCACCGCTTTAATCGCTACATCAGCAAGCGGTTTCACGCTCACATACCATTGGTCAGTTAGCATCGGCTCGATTGGCACGCCACCACGGTCGCCATAAGGCACTTTGAGATCGTGTGGTTTAATTTCGTCTAATAAACCTAGCGCTTCAAAATCTGCCACGATTTTCTTACGGGCAGCGAAACGCTCTAAGCCACGGTAATCTGCAGGAATCGTCGCTTCATAGCCTGCAAGCGGTTTGCCATCAGTACCGATAATTTCCGCTTCATCACGAATATCCGCATTTAAGGTTAATACGTTAACCATCGGCAAACTGTGGCGTTTACCCACTTCGTAGTCGTTAAAGTCGTGTGCTGGAGTAATTTTCACTACACCAGTACCGAATTCACGATCGACATATTCATCAGCAATAATCGGAATTTCACGATTTGCCAACGGAAGAACCACGGTTTTACCGATTAAAGATTGATAACGTTCATCTTCAGGATGCACCGCAACCGCCGTATCGCCCAACATGGTTTCTGGACGCGTGGTTGCCACCACTAAATAATCTTTACCATCGGCGGTTTTTGCACCGTTTGCTAACGGATAGCGGAAATGCCAAAGGGAACCTTTGCTCTCTTTGTTTTCTACTTCTAAATCAGAAATTGCGGTGTGAAGTTTTGGATCCCAGTTTACTAAGCGTTTGCCACGGTAAATCAACCCTTCTTCGTGCAAACGAACAAACACTTCTTTTACCGCATTCGATAAACCATCATCCATAGTGAAACGCTCGCGTTCCCAGTCGATTGAGTTCCCTAAACGACGCATTTGTTGGCTGATTGTGCCACCAGAATAGGCTTTCCAATCCCAAATTTTGTTGATGAACGCCTCACGACCGTAATCATGGCGAGTTTTGCCTTCTTCTGCCGCGATTTTACGTTCCACCACCATTTGGGTCGCAATACCCGCGTGGTCTGTACCCGCTTGCCATAAGGTGTTATGCCCTTCCATACGGTTAAAACGGATTAAGGTATCCATTAAGGTTTGTTGGAAAGCATGTCCCATGTGTAAGGAACCCGTTACGTTCGGTGGCGGAATCGCAATGCAATAGCTCGGCGCGTTTTCATTTTCAGACGGTTTAAAATAACCGCTCTCTTCCCAATGTTGATAAAGGGCTTGTTCTACCGCAGACGGATTAAAACGGTCTGCCATTTCGAATTTTTGTGTCATTAAATTTTCTCTATTATCTGTAATAATTAAGTAATTGTTCAAAGGTAATGTCTATTTTACATTCTCGTAATACATCAACTCTTTCATCGTATAACTTTTGAAGTATTTCTTTTTTATCTTCATATCTTCCATAGTGTAAAAGATTATGACAGTGGCTACATAGTGAAACTACATTTTCTTCAATATCTAAGGAATACTCAAAATCATTATGTTCTGATAATGGTATTAAGTGGTGTGCTTCTGTATAATATATTTCATCACATCCCTTTCTCAGAAAAACCCTATCAGATTCATCATATTCACATAAAAAGCGGGCTCTTATTAAAGCATTTCTTGCGACATTAATATCTCTTTTATATGCGGATGAAATTATTCTTAAATCTTTATTATCTTTTTCTTTAGGTATTTCATTCCATTTAAAATCTTTATCATGACTCAATAAAATCTCAGAGTTTAGATCATTTTTTTCTATCTCACTATATTCATCAAGTATTCTATGCTTGTTTTTTTTATAATTAACAAGTTCCTTAATATACTTATGAACATTACTAAATGCATCTCTATTACTCGAATCAGAATCATAAACAGTATAATTATCTTCAGATAATTTTGAATTAAATTCTTTCCCTTGTAGATTGAAATATCTATGCATATACTCAAACTAGTCTAAGTCTCTAAGCGCCTGCGATACTCTATGAT
>CABSXY010000143.1 GCA_902481695.1 uncultured Haemophilus sp.
GGCTAGGGGTTATTATAATTAAATTTGATTTAAATAAAGTAAAAGTACGGTAAGAATTTAGGCTTTTTTATGTAGAGAATATATAAAAAGGAGTTTATCCCAAATATCTATGGATAGACTCCTTTAATTTTTTAAGAAAAGAGCTTATTCCAGAAAGAACAAACAAACTCCCTTTCTTCTATAAATTCCGAATCATCAACAATGACAGGCTTTCCTAATAAGTTTAGGTGATGGATTTTATTACGCAGTGTCACGTAACAGGATTTGAGCTTTTCACATTCTGTTAGATAAATAATGTGATATTCTGCCATTGAATCAAAGATGCGGACGTTATCAGACCATTTGGTTAATATTGGATTAGCTGGAGCGTTCGCCAGCATCAGATATTGGGCGATAAATTCAATATCGGTAATGCCGCCACGATCTGTTTTAATATTAAAAAAGCCGTCTTTTGTATGAGATAAATGGTCGTACATTTTTTCACGCATGTCTCTTACTTCAATTTTTAGTTGATTAATATCTCTTTGAGCAGAAAGTACATTACAGCGAATTTTTTCAAATTCTGCTTTTAATTCAGTTTCACCAAAAATAGCACGGCTACGGACAAGTGCTTGCTTTTCCCAAGTCCATGCTTCATTGAGTTGATAGTTTTCAAATGCTTGAAGCGAACAGCCTAGTAAGCCCGCATCGCCTGAAGGTCGTAATCGCATATCAACATCGTAAAGTATGCCTGCACTGGTATTCATACTAAAAATGCTGACAATTTTTTGAGCTAATCTTAAATAGAATTGATTACTATCAATGGATTTTTTCCCACCAATAGTTTGGCCTTCAACGGCTTGGTATAAAAAAACTAAATCTAAATCAGATTTATACCCGAGTTCAATTCCGCCTAATTTACCGTAGCCAATGACTAAAAAGCCTTTTTCTGTTTTACCTACTAGATGTTCTGGTACACCAAAGCGTTGACTGACTTGTTGCCAGGCAAAATTGACAACGGCATCAATGATTGCTTCAGCCAGATAAGTGAGATGATCGCTCACTTTCATAACAGGCAATACGCCGAGAATATCTGCGGCTGCAACACGTAATAAAATAGACTGCTTGAATTGGCGTAAACCGTCAATGAATTGCTCTTCATTATCTTGTGGTAATCGCAGCATATATTGCTTCAATTCATCAGGATACTGTGTGAACGGCAATGGATTACGTAGCGCTTCAGTATTTAATAATTCATCGAGTAGAATAGGATAGCGAGCCACTTGTTCGGCAATCATCTGGGATTGCGCACATAGTTCAATAAGCTGCTTAATGGCTTGAGGATTTTCTAAGAGCAATTCCAAATACGTCGTTCTACTCGCAATTTTATCGACAATATTGAGGATGCGTGGCAATAAAGTGCGGTAATTTTTTTGTTCAAATATTTGAGTGAAGATATTTGGCAATAAGTGAGCTAAAACTTCTCGACCACGAGAGCCAATAACACGGCGCGCAAGCCCCTCTTTGAATTGAATAAGTTTATCTAAAATATCGGAAATTGCGTCATCATCAATGTGATTATCAACCAACATTTGTTCAATGTCATCAAGATCACTTTCTAAAAAATCAATCCACTGATTACTGTCATCGGTACGTTCATCTTTTTCTTCACCAATTAATGCATCAAAAACTGACCGCACTTTTTGTTGGTGTGCTTGTAGTATTTGATAGAAATCATCCCAGTTTTTAATTGGATAAGATTTCATCGTAGTTTGATTTTTCTCATCTAAGTAAGTGTATTCTCGACAAGCGACCATTAATCTAAGGCGATTTTCTTCATCTGTTGGAAGTAGTTGCGTTTGTTGATCATCAATGGCTTGTAGCACGTTTTCAGTACGACGAAGGAAGATATAAGCGTCTTTTAATTCATGATATTGTTGAGGCGTAATTAAACCAAGATCTCGTATTTCGGGGAGAAGTTTAAGCAATTCATGTTGTTGGAGCTTAATCTCACGTCCACCTCGAATCAGTTGAAAAACTTGCACAATAAATTCGATTTCTCGAATCCCACCTACACCTAGTTTAATATTGTCTTTTAAGCCACGACGACGTACTTCGCGCTCGATTTTACCTTTCATTTCACGTAAAGCTTGAATCACACTAAAATCAATATAGCGTCGATACACAAAGGGGCGAAGTAATTGCTGCAAGGTTTTTACATTGGGATCTTGCTCATCTGCGCCTAAAATACGCCCTTTGATCATGGCATAGCGTTCCCAGTCTCGCCCTTGATCTTGGTAATATTGCTCCATTGCAGAAAAACTTAAGGCAAGTGCACCACTGTCACCAAAAGGGCGAAGGCGCATATCCGTACGATAGACAAAACCATCTGGCGTGAATTGATCTAAAGCATTGATCAGACGTTGTCCTAAACGCGTAAAAAATTTGGCGTTATCAACGACTCGTCTTGCACCAACGGTTTCTCCCTGTGAAGGGTAAGTAAAAATTAAATCAATATCAGAGGAGAAATTTAGCTCAAAACCACCTAATTTTCCCATGCCAAGAATATAGAGTTGCTGTGGGTTGCCATTTCCATCACAAGGCGTGCCCATTTCTTCGCAAGCTTGTTTATATAGCCAATCTCTCGCACCAATGATAAGACTCTCAGCAAGTTGAGAAAGACGAATAAAAATTTCTTCTACGGTGGCAAGATTCAAGCTTTGACAGAAACTGAGTTTTGCCATTTCTTGATTACGAAAATCTCGTAGCGTTTTGTAAAGCTGTTCTTCGTTTTGGATAGTGGAGAGTTGGTCAGCTAAACGGCTAGCGTAATGTTGACAATCTGAAAATTGAGGAGGTGTTTGCCACCATTGGGCTAAAAAGTGCGGGTGTTTTTTTAAGACTTTTTCCAAGAAATCAGATAGACTGATGGCATAGTTTATTTGTCCGATTGGTGTCGTGAAATCTGTTGCGTCTTGCTCGATTTGTTGGGTTATTTCATCAAGATTCATTTCAGGGAAATATTGGCAAAGCACTTCGCCAAGTTGAATGAGTTTTTCAGTCGAAAGCGGAAGTGAAAGCGCCATAATTTACCCCTTAAAATGTTCGTCAATCTTACGTAGTACGATTTCTTTGGCTTGTTGCGGTTGTAGACTATCTAGCCAATTTAATGGTGTTGTCCAGCCGCGCAGCCAGGTGATTTGTCGTTTGGCTAATTGGCGAGTCGCACAAATGCCACGGAAGACCATTTCTTCATGATCATAGTCACCTCGTAAATATTCCCACATTTGGCGATAGCCCACACAGCGGATAGAAGGCAAATCAGGATGGAGATCTTCTCGTTGATAGAGTTTTTCCACTTCTTCTTGGAAACCTAATTCGATCATTTTATGGAAACGTTGTTCGATACGTTGATGTAACACCGCACGATCTTCTGGAGCAATAGCAAATTGTAAAAATTGATAAGGCAATTCTTCACCTTTTTGTTCAGTTAATTCCGTTAATGATTTGCCCGTTAAATAGAATACTTCTAATGCACGATTAATGCGCTGTGAATCATTTGGATTAATACGCTCTGCCGAAATAGGATCAATTTTTTGTAATTCTTGATGAAGTGCTGGCCAGCCAAATTTCTGCGCTTTTTCTTCAATCTCTAAGCGTAAATTTTCATCAGCAGATGGAAGGGGAGAAAGTCCTTCAATCAATGCTTTGTAATACAACATCGTGCCGCCAACCAAAAGCGGAATTTTACCTTGTGCGGTAATATTGGCCATTTCTCTGAGTGCATCGTCACGAAAATTCATCGCAGAATAACTTTCAGCGGGATCTAAAATATCAATTAAGCGGTGAGGGGCAAGGGCTAGTTCTTCTTTAGAAGGCTTTGCCGTGCCAATATCCATGCCTTTATAAATTAATGCAGAATCGACACTGATCACTTCCACTGGCAGGCTTTGACGTAATTGAATAGCAAGATCTGTTTTTCCTGAGGCCGTCGGTCCCATCAGAAAAAGTGCGGTTGGTTTGGAGTCAGTTTTTTGTGTCATATTACAAATCAGTTAAAAAAGGCTGCCAGTTAATCGGTTTCAGTAATGTATTAAATTTTTCTTGATGAGGTTTATTCAGTAAGCGTTCCGTTTCACTTAATAAGCTGACTGCATCCGCTAATACTTGAATCGGTTTCATCTCTAGCGTCTGACAAAGTGTGCTCAGAAAATCAGGCATATTTTCTAGATGTTCAGCAAGCAGGCTCACCACACATTTTTGTAAGTTTTGTGTACGTAAAATTGCAGGCACTTTATTTAATGTAAGACGTAGCTGAGCTTCATTTTCAATAAATTCAAAACCACTTTGTTGGAAAAAAGCTTTTTGTTTTTGCCATTGTTCAAATTGTTTTTCATCTAAGCGGAAAATAATCGGAATGAGCAATGGTTGTTGTGGAATTTCACCTTGTTGTAAGGTTAATTCATAATTTAAGGTTTGCAATTTAGCTAATGACATCAAATAAAACTGCTGATTTTGTTGTAAAAGCAATGCTTTATTTTCAATTAATGCCAATGCACGTAAATAGCCTGCATCACTTGTCTGTGGGAGTTGTTGTTCAACGACAGGTGTTGTTAAAAGTTGAGAATTTTCCGCAGGACGTACTAATTCACCATATAAGCGTTGTTCAGTCTTTGTAGGTTGTTCACGATAACCATATGACGGAACGTATTCACTACGGTTTGAAAAGTGCGGTCGATTTTCTGATTGTTTTTCACGAGGCTGATGATAATTCGAGGCGAAAATATTTTGCCCTGCCGCTGCACGATTGGGTTTCGGTTCATAATGGGTTTGATATGAAGCCGAAGGCTCTCTTGCCTCATTCATCGTTGGCACTAAATCCAATTCAGCTTGAGGGATAGCATTGAGCGCATTTGTTACGCCTTGGCAGATAAAATCATGAATTAAACGAGCTTGATGGAAACGTACTTCATGTTTTGTAGGGTGCACGTTGACATCGACATCATGTGGATTGAGATCGATAAACAGTACAAATGCAGGGTATTGCTCAGTATGTAAATGCTCCGCATAAGCTTGACGAATGGCGTGGGTGATCACTTTATCACGCACCATTCGTCCATTGATATAGCAATAGCTCAAATCATTTTGAGAACGTGTAAATA
>CABSXY010000144.1 GCA_902481695.1 uncultured Haemophilus sp.
AATTTACCTGCGTATGCTGGATCTTTACCGTCTGCAACTAATTTGTCGTAACATACGATAGAACCTGCTTGTAACATACCGCAAAGAATGGTTTGTTCACCCATTAAGTCAGATTTTACTTCTGCGACGAATGAAGATTCTAATACGCCTGCACGATCACCACCGGTTGCAGCAGCCCATGCTTTCGCAATTGCCATGCCTTCACCACGTGGGTCATTTGCTGGGTGAACCGCGATTAATGTTGGTACACCGAAACCACGTTTGTATTCTTCACGCACTTCAGTACCTGGACATTTTGGTGCACTCATCACCACAGTGATGTCTTCACGGATTTGCTCACCTACTTCAACAATGTTGAAACCGTGTGAGTAACCGAATGCAGAATCTTTTTTCATTAATGGCATCACATCAGCCACCACTTTAGAGTGTTGTTTGTCTGGCGTTAAGTTAATGACTAAGTCTGCAGTTGGGATTAATTCTTGGTAAGTACCTACTTTAAAGCCATTTTCAGTTGCACGTTGGAATGAAGCACGTTTTTCCGCAATGGCTTCTGGACGTAACGCATAAGCGATGTCTAAGCCAGAATCACGCATATTTAAACCTTGGTTTAAACCTTGTGCGCCACAACCCACGATAACGATTTTTTTGCCTTTTAAGTAGTTGCAACCGTCAGCGAATTCGCTGCGATCCATAAAACGACAACGACCTAATTGGTCTAATTTTTCGCGTAAATTTAATGTGTTGAAATAGTTAGCCATTTTTCATCCTTTCTATGATGTTGATTAATGTGTATGAGGTTGTGTTTGAATATAGTTTTTTGTTGTGTCATGGATTATAAGATTTTTAATTATTGCGTAAAGTGATATTATTGACACTTAGTGTTGCAATTTTTGCAATTATGTTTACTTTTAAAGACACATATGAACTTTCAAGACCTTCAAATATTTCTTCATCTTGCGGACACACAAAATTTTGCTAAAACCGCTACGCAAAATCATATGTCGCCGTCCACGCTTTCACGCCAGATTCAACGCATGGAAGAAGAATTAGAACAATCTTTATTTATTCGTGATAATCGACAAGTGCGCTTAACCGAACAAGGCGAGAAATTTCTGCAATTTGCGAAAACAGAATGGCAAAACTGGCAAGAGTTTAAGCGTCAGCTGCGAGATAATTCAGCAGAATTAAGCGGAGAGTTACGCTTATTTTGTTCAGTTACCGCTTCATATAGTCATTTGCCACAGGTGTTAGCCAAATTTCGTTCACGTTATCCGAAAGTTGAAATTCAACTGACCACAGGTGACCCAGCCTCTGCGGTGCAATTTATTCAATCAGAACAAGTAGATCTCGCTTTGGCGGGGAAACCCAATAATCTGCCGGCTGGGTTGGAGTTTTATAAAATTGATGATATTTCCCTTTCATTAATTGCACCACGAGTCGCTTGTTTAGCCACACAATTATTACAAGAAGAACCCATCAACTGGCAACAGATGCCTTTTATTTTGCCGTTAGATGGAATGGCACGCCAGCGTATTGAACAATGGCTACGTAGCAAACATATTAAACATCCCAAAATTTATGCCACTGTGGCGGGGCACGAAGGTATCGTACCAATGGTGGCACTTGGTTTCGGATTAGCGATGTTGCCGGATGTGGTGATTGATAATAACCCTATGTCAAAAGACGTGTCTCGTTTAAATTTAGACAATCCCGTTGAGGCGTTTGATTTAGGTGTTTGTGTGCAAAAAAGAAATTTAGCGAACCCCCTAATTCGTGCATTTTGGGAGATGTTAGACTAAAATAATAAGCAGAATTAACCTAAGGATTTATTATGTTAAGAGGCATACTTATTTCACTTTTAGCCTCGCTTTTATTTGGCTATATGTATTATTTTTCCACGCTACTGAAACCGCTCAGTGGCACGGATATTTTCGGCTATCGAATGCTGTTTACATTTCCTTTCGTTGCCCTTGCTCTCATTATGTTTAAACAAAAACAAGCTTTGGTTGAGCATCTAAAACGCATTAAAAATCGACCGCTCTTTGCCCTTTCTTATATTATTTGTGGCGCATTAATGGGGTATCAAATGTGGCTCTTTTTGTGGGCCCCCAATAATGGTAGTTCCTTAAGTGTTTCTTTCGGTTATTTATTGTTACCAATTGTGATGGTGGCTGCGGGACGGATCATTTTTAAAGAACGAATTTCAACATTAAAATTCATTGCGGTGTTAATTGCAGCAGTAGGGGTGATCTCTAACATCATTTTAAAAGGCGGATTATCTTGGGAAGCCATCGTAATATGCGTGGGTTATACGACCTATTTTTCTATACGAAAAGCATTGAATAATACTGATCTTGCTGCGTTTTGTTTGGAAATGTTGAGTTTATTACCGATTAGCTTCTATTTTGCATTTCAGACTGATTTTGCTACCGTGCAGGAGTCCAATCCTAACATTTGGGGATTGTTAGTATTGCTCGGGCTTATTAGTGGTGCGGCATTAATCGCTTATGTTATTGCTAGCAATATGTTGCCGATGAATTTACTTGGCCTTTTAGGTTATGTTGAAACCATTTTGATGGTAATTATTTCATTTTTAATTGGAGAGAAAATGGATGCGGACAGCTATCCGTTATTCATTTGTTTAGTATTGGCGATGAGCCTGATTATTTTTGATGGCGTGTATAAACAGCGCGCTAAGGGAACAAACCATGTCGTTTAAAGAAATTAGCCCGGAACAAGCTTGGGAGATGGTGCAAAATGGCGCCATCCTTGCTGATATTCGGGACCCTCAACGTTTTACCCATTCCCATGCGAAAGGGGCATTTCATTTAACTAACCAAAGCTTTTTACAATTTGAAGAACTGGTGGATTTTGACTCCCCGATTATCGTGAGTTGCTATCATGGCGTGAGCAGCCGAAATGTGGCGACTTTCCTCGTTGAACAAGGCTATGAAAATGTGTTTAGTGTCATTGGCGGGTTTGATGGTTGGGTAAAAGCTGGTTTACCGATAGACTCAGCTTATTAATTCTATGAGGTTGGATAAATGATCAATGATGAAAAGTTAAAACAAAAATTTTTAGAAGTTTCTAAATATGCTCAAAGTTTAGATGGTACTAATGAAGAATCTGCTAAAGTTAATTTATGTTTAGTTTTATTAAATGCATTAATTTATCTTGGGGACGAAAGAGAAAATATATTACCTTTTTCCTTTAGAAAATATAGTTATGCATTAGAGAGATATATAAATCATAGTGATATAGCAGGTGATGTATCTTACTTAATATGTGCTTCATTTCTAAAAGAATATTACTGTTATATAAAATATATTAAGAGTGATGTTCCTGTTCCTGAGCCTTCTGATGCTTGTGATGCATGGGATGAATTTAAAAAATGTGAATTTCAAATACAAGACAAAGGGTATTTTAATTTCGATTATTATCAACGTTTAAAAAATGATGATTTTTTAGATCATTTTTATTTATCATTATCTATTCAAGAAAGAAAGTTTAAATCAAAACTTGAACAACTTGAAAATGCTAAAGTAAACGGCTTAAGGGAAATTAACGAACGAAAAGGTACGTTGGATGCTGAACTTCAGGATTTTGACAAAACTATAATTAAATATAGGAATGAAACTGATGAATTAGCATCATTACTAAAAGAGCAAAAAACAGCTTTTAATTTTGTTGGCTTATCAAAAGGATTTGAAAACATATTAAAGAAAAAAACTTGTGCTAAATGGACTTCTTTTTTTCTTTTATCTTTAATTACCTTATCTATGTTTACGATTTTAGGGCATTATCGTAATACTTTACCTAATGAGCCTACAGAAATCTTTGACTTCTGGAAGTTTTCAATGCCTTACTTTGGTCTTGAGTTTGTTTTACTTTATTTATTTAGAGTTGTTCTTAAGCATTATAATTCAATTCAAACACAGATTATGCAAATAGAACTCAGACAGTCTCTATGTCAATTTATTCAAAGTTATGCTGATTATGCAAAAGAAATTAAAGAAAAAGATGGAGCATCTTTAGATAAATTCGAAAACCTAATTTTTAGTAGCATCGTTTCAACATCAGAGCAAGTACCAAGTACTTTTGATGGGTTAGAGCATATTACTAATTTGCTTAAAAATGCAAAATCATAATAAGTGAATATGAATAATAGTTATACCATTTAAAATTTTTTAATTTAAATATTTATGATTGTTTTTAGTGATGTCTTTCTGAAACGCGGGCAAACCGAATTGCTCGAGAATGCCACGGCGACCATCAATCCGAAACAAAAAGTGCGGTGAAATTCACCGCACTTTTCTTTTTATCTAGCTATTGTTTATCCACAATCGATTTTAACATCGTATAAGATTGGGCTTGCTTTTGTTCATCAAAAATATAGCTCACTGCCATAATTTCATCAAAATGTACCCGTTCACGTAATTGCTTGAGTTGAAAATCCACGCTTTCAGGACTACCGATAAGCGAACAAGCGGTCATTTGTTCCACTACGGCACGCTCTTGGTTGTAAATCGGGATCTCCTCGAAATCGACCGGTCCAAAGTGCGGTTTCTTTTGGGCGTGCATTTGAGCTTTCCAAACATCTTCTTCTGATGCCATCGGTGGTTGTAAATTTTGTTGTGCGTTAGTCACCACATTTAAGAAAAATAGTGTTTGCGTCGTCGCCAGTTGTCTTGCTTCGTTATCGGTTTCTGCAACAATCGCGTTGACTCCTAAGATGACATAAGGCTCAGCAAGATAGGTCGATGGTTTGAAGTTTTTGCGGTAAATCTCCACCGCCATTTCCATCATGCGTGGCGCAAAGTGTGAAGCAAAGGCATAAGGCAAGCCAAGCTCTGCCGCAAGATACGCACTTTCGGTGCTAGATCCTAAAATGTAAAACGGTATATTCAAGCCAGCGGAAGGATAAGCCGAAACAGGGTTGGAATCTTTAAAGTAACCGCGAAGTTCTGCAATTTCCGCAGGGAAATCCAGACTGTTTCGTCCACGACGAAGTGCTGCAGCCGTTTGCATATCAGTACCTGGTGCACGCCCTAAACCAAGTTCAACACGGTTTGGATAAAGCGTCTCCAGTGTGCCATATTGCTCAGCTACTACATACGGCGAATGATTCGGTAACATCAC
>CABSXY010000145.1 GCA_902481695.1 uncultured Haemophilus sp.
TTCCCTTATATTGAAAAACAACTGAGCCAAGGTGTTTATTTAAATCATATCGTTCGACATATGCTCGGTGCATTCCAAAACTGCAAAGGGGCAAGACAATGGCGACGCTATTTAAGTGAAAATGCCTTTAAGCAAGGCGCGGGTATCGAAGTGGTCGAAACGGCATTAAGCTTTGTGGAAACCAATTAAGCCTAAAATGCAAAGTGCGGTCAGAATTTGAAAGATTTTCTGACCGCACTTTTGTTTTCTGAGTATTTAATTAGCACTGATGTTTTTGACGATATGCCACCAAATCTTCTATTGTTAGTACTACATAACCAAATTTTTTCGCAAATTCGATAATTTCTGGTGCGCGAGCCATAGTGCCATCATCATTTGTGATTTCACAAATCACACCCGCTGGTTTAAAACCACTTAAACGCGCTAAATCAACGGACGCTTCAGTATGACCGCGACGCGTTAAAACACCACCTTCTGCCGCACGTAATGGGAAAACATGTCCTGGACGGTGAAGATCTGCCGGTTTCGCCTGATCTGCAATCGCCGCTTTGATTGTGGTGACACGATCTTGTGCCGATACACCGGTTGACACACCTTCTGCCGCTTCAATCGTCACGGTAAACGCGGTTTTATTCACGCTATTGTTATGCTCAACCATCGGCGGCAAATCAAGCTGTTTGCATTGTTCATCGGTGATACATAAACACACGATACCGCTGCCATAACGAATAAGTTTTGCCATTTGTTCTGGGGTAATGGTTTCTGCAGGGAAAATTAAATCGCCTTCATTTTCGCGATCTTCATCATCCAATACTAATACGCCATTACCTTGTTTGAATGCGTTCAATGCGTTAATTACCCGTTCTTCGCCGGTCGCACCAAATGCAGATAAAATTGACTGATTCATCGTAATTTCCTTTGTTGTTACGCTAAAATTAACCAGAATCAGGGCTGAGAAATGCAAATAAATAGAACGGAATTGGGAACCCAATCCGTTTTATTCTCTTTCATCCAGACTATACTGTCGGCTTTGGAATTTCACCAAATCTGCTAACCTTAAAAGGAAAAAGCGAAACAATTTTGTAAAAACTTAATCAAAATTGACCGCACTTTTAAGTGCTCGTGGGCTGTTACCACCGGTAGGGAATTTCACCCTGCCCTGAGAATGCAGGTCGTAGTATAACGTAAAATGTCACTGTAAAAAATCATTCAATGAAAAATGTTTTTATTTGCACAAAGATTGCATAAAATATGACTATTCAGCCACCTCGCAGTGGTCATTTAGCGAAGGATACATTATGTCGAACAAACACGATAAAAAAGTGGGTGTGATTTTTGGGAAATTCTACCCTGTTCACACCGGCCATATTAATATGATTTATGAAGCATTCAGTAAAGTGGATGAGCTTCACGTGATTGTCTGTAGCGATACCGAACGCGATTTAAAGCTGTTCTATGATAGTAAAATGAAACGTATGCCGACAGTACAAGATCGCCTTCGCTGGATGCAACAAATCTTTAAATATCAAAAAAATCAAATTTTCATTCATCACTTAATTGAAGATGGCATTCCAAGTTACCCAAATGGCTGGCAAGCTTGGAGTGACGCGGTAAAAAATCTATTTGAAGAAAAGCAATTTACCCCGACAATGGTATTTAGTAGTGAGCCACAAGACAAAGCACCATATGAAAAATACTTAGGCCTTGAAGTTTCTTTAGTGGATCCTGACCGCTCTTTCTTTAATGTATCTGCCACAAAAATTCGTACTACGCCTTTCCAATATTGGAAATTCATTCCGAAAGAAGTCCGTCCATTCTTTGCGAAAACCATTGCCATTTTGGGTGGCGAAAGTAGTGGTAAAAGTGTGTTAGTCAGCAAACTGGCTGCCGTATTTAATACTACTTCTGCATGGGAATATGGTCGGGAATATGTCTTTGAAAAATTAGGTGGCGATGAGCAAGCCATGCAATATTCTGACTATCCACAAATGGCATTAGGTCACCAGCGCTATATTGATTATGCGGTGCGTCATGCCCATAAAGTGGCGATTATTGATACTGATTTCATTACTACGCAGGCTTTTTGTATTCAATACGAAGGTAAAGCGCATCCGTTCCTCGATTCCATGATCAAAGAATACCCATTTGATGTAACAATCTTATTGAAAAACAACACAAAATGGGTGGATGATGGCTTACGTAGCCTAGGCAGCCAAAAACAACGTCAACAATTCCAACAGTTATTGAAGAAATTGTTAGATAAATACAAAGTACCTTACATTGAAATTGAATCGCCAAGTTATTTAGATCGTTATAACCAGGTCAAATCTGTTGTGGAAAAAGTGTTAAATGATGAAGAACTTGAAGGTTTACAGCATACTAAACGCACATTGACCAACGAGAAATAAAATGATTTTATTCGCAGGCGATCCACACGGAAGTTATGAACATCTTTATCCTTTCGTGCAAGAAAATGACAACGTTGCCCTGATTATTTTGGGCGACTTGCAACTTTCTTCGCCTGATGAATTAGATAAACTCGCAAAATATTGTGATATTTGGTTTATTCACGGCAACCACGATAGCAAAACTGTCGCTGCATTTGAGGCGATTTGGGGTACACATTGGAAATCGCGTAATTTGCATAATCGTGTTGTTGAAATTCAAGGACAACGCATTGCCGGCTTAGGTGGCGTATTCCGAGGACAAATCTGGATGCCACCCAATAAACCGATGTATTTTGACCCCATCCACTATTGCCAATATAGCCCGCAAGAAAAAATTTGGCGTGGCGGTGTACCATTGCGTCATCGCACGTCTATTTTCCCTTCTGATATCGAAGCCATTGAAAACGAGCAAGCCGATATTCTAATTTGCCATGAAGCACCGAAACCCCATCCAATGGGATTTCGTGTGATTAATCAACTTGCTGAAAAATTAGGGGTAAGACACGTTTTCCATGGCCATCACCACGATAACGTCGAGTACAAGACAAATTTTCCTTATAAAATCACGAATGTCGGTTTTAGAAGTATCACAGACATACAAGGAAATTATTTGTTAAAAACTATTGATGATCGAGAAAAATAACTAAATAAAGCGTTAATTGTTTTTGATAAAAAGAAAAATTTGAAGAGAGAAGATGGCGCACCCGAAAGGATTCGAACCTTTGACCGCTCGGTTCGTAGCCGAGTACTCTATCCAGCTGAGCTACGGGTGCGTAGTGATGTTTTATTCTTCGTGACCATTTTAACTGATAGAGTCGATTTAAAATGGCGCACCCGAGAGGATTCGAACCTCTGACCGCTCGGTTCGTAGCCGAGTACTCTATCCAGCTGAGCTACGGGTGCAGAATAATAAAACTAAAAACAAATGGCGGTGAGAGAGGGATTCGAACCCTCGATGGAGTTTTTGACCCCATACTCCCTTAGCAGGGGAGCGCCTTCAGCCTACTCGGCCATCTCACCACAATCGGTTTGTGGGCGGTATAATACGTTTTTTTGAAAATAAGTCAAATCATTTTTTGTAAAAGCCATTTTGGTTGCTTGATTTATCAACATTTTGCATAAATAAAGTGCGGTTGAAAAAACAAATAAATTTCTCACCGCACTTTAATTTTAATCATCTCTAGCCTTTTAAAATTGCTCGCAGACGATCGAGCTGACTCGATGTTTGTTGTTGCTTCTGCTCTACTGTCAATTTTGGTTTATCTTTTTCCCATTGCACATCATCTTGCGGTAACTCTGCTAGAAAACGGCTTGGCTCTGGGCGAATTAACTCACCAAACTGACGTCTTTCACGACAAAGAGAAAAAGTCAGTGTTTGTTGTGCTCGCGTAATGCCCACATAAGCTAGACGACGCTCTTCCTCTACATTATCTTCATCAATACTGGTTTGATGAGGCAAAATCCCCTCTTCCATACCGATTAAATACACATGGTGAAACTCTAAGCCTTTGGAGGCGTGCAATGTCATTAATTGCACTTGATCACTCTCGTCATCATCTTCACCTCGCTCCATCATATCGCGCAAGGTTAAACGGGTAACCACTTGATTTAAATTCATTGGCTCATTCACTTCATCGCCTTTGAGCATCTCCTCTACCCAGCTAAATAAGGTTGCCACGTTTTTACTTTGCATTTCGGCAGCTTTCGGGCTGGTGGCATATTCATACAAATATTCTTCGTAATGCAAGGAAGAAAGTAAAGAACGCACAGCGGTTTCAGGATCGGAACGTAAACTTTGATCGTTCAACTCCACAATCCAACGACCAAATTTTTGCAACGCATCATAGGCTTTTGGCGTGACTCGTTGCATCAGTTCAAACTCAAAAATCGCCTCAAATAAGCTGATATGTTTTTCCTGTGCCAGCTCGCCTAATTTTTGTAGAGTTGCTGTACCAATTTCCCGTTTTGGTGTATTCACGATACGCAAAAAGGCTGCATCATCATCTTGATTCACCAACAAACGCAAGTAGGCCATCATGTCCTTAATTTCAGCACGGGAGAAAAAAGATGTTCCGCCAGAAATTTTGTACGGAATGCGGTTTTGCATCAGCACTTTTTCTAATAGACGCGATTGATGATTACCGCGATATAAAATGGCATAATCCTTGAATTTGGTTTTACGGCTAAAACGATGAGCGATTAATTCCGCCACAATCCGTTCGGCTTCATGCTCTTCATTCTTCGCCTCAATCACTTGCAGTTTTTCACCTTCGCCCAAGTTGGAAAAAAGCTTTTTATCGAACACGTGCTCGTTGTTATCAATCAAAATGTTGGCACAATGCAAAATACGATGAGTAGAACGGTAATTTTGTTCTAATTTAATGACTTGCAAACGTGGAAAATCATCACGCAAGCGCACCATATTTTGTGGACGAGCACCTCGCCAAGAATAAATGGATTGGTCATCATCGCCTACTACGGTAAAACAAGCTCTATTGCCAACCAGTAATTTGATGAGTTCATATTGGCTAGTGTTGGTATCTTGATATTCATCCACCAACAGATAGCGAATTTTCTCCTGCCATTTTGACCGCACTTCTTCGTTCTGCTTGAAAAGTAAAGTTGGCAACATAATCAAATCATCAAAATCCAACGCATTATAAGCACGGATTTGCGCC
>CABSXY010000146.1 GCA_902481695.1 uncultured Haemophilus sp.
GCTGTTGGTATTATCTTGCCTTGGTTTATTACGTTGAAATATATTTCTGTGGTTTCTGCTTATATTTACTTAGTCATTTTCACGGTGATTGAAGTCTATGCTTTAACCGCGATGGCTAATTTATTAGTAAAATTTGATAATGGTACCAATCGAGGTTTTATCTTTGGCTCATCACGATTACTGCTTTCTATCGCAACAGTTATCGTCATGAACTTAGTGCCACATTTGTTTTTATTGTAAAAAAAGAAAAGGTCAGAATTCACATTAAATTCTGACCGCACTTTTATATTTTTCTATGTTTATTTCACTTCTAATTCAACATTATCAAACAATTTCTTCACCGCGCTGTTATCACGCAATTTCTCTGCTTTTTCAACCATTGGGCGAGTTAAGTGTGGAGAGAAAAACTCAATAAAGTCATACATATAGTTGCGTAAGAAAGTACTGTGTTTAAACGCAATTTGCGTCATACTCGCACGGAACAAATGCCCTGCATCAATCGCCACTAAATCCTTATCTGCCGGTGTATGCGCCATAGAGGCCATAATACCCACACCTAATCCTAAACGCACATAAGTTTTAATCACGTCAGCATCCGTTGCGGTAAACACAATATTCGGCAGAATCCCTGCTCGGTTAAATGCATAATCCAAATCAGATACACCGGTAAAACCGAAAGTATAGGTAACTAACGGATATTTACCTAACTCCTCAACTGTAAGATTTTTTACTTTTGCTAAAGGATGGTCTGGTTTAACAATCACCGAACGATTCCACAAATAACAAGGCAGTTGAATCAAATCATCAAAAAGATACGGTGCTTCTGTTGTGATCGCTAAATCTACTTCACCTGAAATCAATGCATCATGGATTTGCGTCGGTGAACCTTGATGAATATGTAAACTCACATCCGGATATTGTTTAGAGAAACGTTCCACCACAGCCGGTAACATATAACGTGCTTGTGTATTGGTTGTCGCAATGCGTAACACGCCATGGTTCGGACAGGTATATTCATTGGCAACCGATTTAATGCTTTGTGCTTTCACCAAAAGCTCACGAGCAATAGCCACGATCTTTTTACCCGCTGGGGTAATGGATTTAATATGTTTACCATTACGCTCAAAAATCTCTAAACCGAGTTCATCTTCTAACAAGCGAACCTGTTTACTGATACCAGGTTGAGAGGTATAAAGTGCGTTAGCCGCTTCTGTCACGTTTAAATTTTGGTTTACAATCTCAACAATGTAGCGAAGTTGCTGCATTTTCATCGCGAATACCACCTATTTTTTATAGCGTTTACTTAACTCAGTATAACGTTTTACTGCTTTACGAATTTGACCTGATTTTGGTCGACGACGAGGTTTCGTCACGTCTAATTTGGTTTCAGTTTCTGGTGGCAAGCCCACTAATTCACGTAAATAGTTGACATTTTCCAGATCCATTTCTTCCCAGCCACCACGCGGTAAACCTTTCATCAGCTTAATGTTGCCGTAACGAATACGAATTAAGCGGCTCACTTGAATACCTTGTGATTCCCACAGACGACGCACTTCACGGTTACGACCTTCCATTAAAGTCACATCGTACCATTGGTTAATCCCTACACCACCTGCAAATTTGATTTCTTTGAAATTGGCTGGACCATCTTCCAACTGTACACCTTTACGTAAACGCGCTAACATGGCATCGTCCACTTGACCAAATACACGCACAGAATACTCACGTTCAACTTCTCGGCTTGGGTGCATTAAACGATTCGCTAATTCGCCATCTGTTGTGAAAAGCAATAAGCCTGAAGTATTAATATCCAAACGACCGACAGCAATCCATCTTGCGCCATTTAAGCGTGGTAAACGATCAAATACGGTCGGACGACCTTCGGGATCACTACGCGTACAAAGTTCGCCTTCAGGTTTGTAATACATTAATACACGGCATACTTCTTTTTGTGCTTGTTGAAGGTTGATGATTCGACCATCAATACGCACTTTTACACCAGAATGTACATCGATACGATCACCAAGGGTGGCCATTTTGCCATCGACACTCACACGATTTTCAGCAATCATCGCTTCAATTTCACGACGAGAGCCTTGTCCTGCACGCGCAAGCACTTTCTGTAATTTTTCACCTTCTACAGTAGATTGACGAGATGGCTTAGCCACCTTAGCCTTAGGAGTTGATTTGATGTCAGAATTGACCGCACTTTTACGATCTTTACGCTCAAAGTGCGGTTGTTTTCCCGCTTGTTTTTCACGTTCTTGTCTGACTGGTTTTTGAATAGGTTTCATCTGTTTTCCTTTGTCGCTTTCCCAAGCGTCTAAAATAAGTTAAATGAAAGGAGCGGCACTACCACTTCCTTCACGTAAAATGACTGGCGATTCTTCCGTTAAATCTACCACCGTTGTTGGCTCTTGACCTAAATAGCCACCATGAATAATTAAATCCACTTGACGTTCTAAGCATTCTCGAATCTCTTCGGGATCGGAATAAGTCATATGTTCATTATCAGGCAACATCAGTGAGCAAGATAGAATCGGTTCACCTAATGCCTTCAATAAATCCAAAGCGATTTGGTTATCCGGCACACGCAATCCAATGGTCTTGCGTTTTGAGGTCATTAAGCGACGTGGAAGTTCTTTCGTTGCCGTCAAAATAAAGGTATAACGCCCCGGTGTATTGTTTTTAATTAAACGATAAGCCACATTACTGACCGTTGCATAGGTTGAAAGCTCGGATAAATCGCTACATACCAACGTAAAATTATGCCCTTCTGGCAATTTACGAATTGCAACAATACGATCCATCGCATGTTTATCGCCGATCATACAGCCTAAGGCATAGCCCGAATCTGTCGGGTACACAATGACTCCACCTTGACGCAAGATTTCTACCGCTTGATTAATCAAACGCGCTTGCGGATTTTCAGGGTGGATATAGAAAAATTGGCTCATAATTTTGTCCTTAAAAAACTGATGAGATTATACACCGATTTAGAGGCAGGTTATAAGAATTTGTTATAAAAAACGACCGCACTTTGAAAACTCATCCAAAGTGCGGTCTATTTTTTAAGTTTTTATTTCAACAATTCACGGAGGGCTGAACCGATTTCAGCGAGACTTCTCACTGTCTTCACGCCTGCCGCTTCAAGTGCAGCAATTTTATCTGCCGCTGTTCCTTTTCCACCGCTGATAATCGCTCCTGCATGTCCCATACGCTTACCTTTTGGCGCCGTTACACCAGCGATATAAGCCACCACGGGTTTCGTTACATGAGATTTAATGAACAATGCCGCCTCTTCTTCTGCAGAGCCACCGATTTCACCAATCATCACGATGGCTTCAGTTTCAGGATCGTCTTGGAAACGTTTAAGAATATCAATGAAGTTAGATCCTGGAATAGGATCGCCGCCGATCCCTACGCAAGTGGATTGACCGAAACCTTCATCTGTTGTTTGTTTTACCGCTTCATAAGTCAAAGTACCTGAACGAGAAACAATGCCGACTCTGCCTTTTTTATGGATATTACCCGGCATAATACCAATCTTACACTCATCCGGTGTAATCACACCTGGACAATTAGGGCCGATCATCACGACACCCGTTTCATTTAATTTTTGTTTTACCAACAGCATATCCAATGTTGGAATGCCTTCTGTAATACAGACTACCAACTGAATACCTGCATCAATAGCTTCTAAAATGGCATCTTTGCAAAATGGTGCGGGCACATAAATCATGGTTGCCGTAGCCCCTGTAGCTTGCACCGCTTCACGCACTGTATTAAATACCGGCAAGCCTAAGTGAGTTGTTCCGCCTTTATTCGGTGAAACACCACCCACTAATTTTGTACCATAAGCCAATGCCTGTTCGCTGTGAAATGTCCCTTGCGCACCAGTGAAACCTTGGCAAATTACTTTTGTCTCTTTATTAATTAAAATCGCCATGATTATTCTCCTTTTGCCGCTTTCACTGCCGCTTGTGCTGCTTCTTGTAAACTATGTGCTGCAATTAAATTCACACCACTTTCGGCTAAAATTGCTCTGCCTTGTGGGGCATTGGTTCCTTCTAATCGAACCACAACAGGCACTTTTACACCGACTTCTTGAATCGCCGCCACGACACCTTCAGCAATCAGATCACAGCGTACAATTCCACCAAAAATATTCACTAAGACAGATTTCACATTTTTATCTGTAAGAATAATCTTAAAGGCTTCAGCCACGCGCTCTTTCGTTGCACCGCCACCAACATCAAGGAAGTTTGCAGGGTTACCACCATATAATTTCACGATATCCATTGTACCCATAGCAAGCCCGGCGCCATTGACCATACAGCCAATATCACCTTCCAAAGCAACATAGTTAAGCTGATATTTTTCTGCTTCTGCTTCACGTGCATCACTTTGACTTAAATCGCGTAAGGCTAATAAATCAGGATGTCGATAAAGTGAGTTATCATCAATGCCCACTTTCGCATCTACGCAAATTAAATTGCCTTCTTTCGTCACCACGAGCGGATTCACTTCAACTAAAGAAAAATCTTTTTCGACAAAAAGCTGCGACAATTTCACAAAAATAGCAGCAAATTGCTTATTTTGCTCGCCACTTAAACCTAGTTTAAAGGCTAATTCACGACCTTGATATGGCATACCACCAACCAAAGGATCAATGGCGACTTTATGGATTAGCTCAGGCGTTTCTCTTGCCACATCTTCAATATTCATGCCTCCAGCTGAAGACGCCATAAAAACAACTTTCTGTGAAGCACGATCAATCACCGCACCTAAGTAGAGTTCTTTATCAATCTGGCAGGTTTCTTCAATATAAATGCTATTAACGGGTTGGCCTTTTTTATCAGTTTGGAAGGTGACTAAATGCTGGCCAAGCCATTTATCTGCAAAAGCACGCGCCTCTTCTGCATTATGCACGAGCTTCACACCACCAGCCTTTCCACGTCCACCTGCGTGAACTTGACATTTCGCTATCCAAACATCACCATTCAGCTGAAAGAGTGCCATTTCAGCTTCATCTGCCGTTTGGCACACGACACCTTCACTCACCGGCAGAGCATATTGCTTAAAAAGCTGCTTAGCTTGGTACTCATGTAAATTCAT
>CABSXY010000147.1 GCA_902481695.1 uncultured Haemophilus sp.
GCAACCGCACTTTTAATTGCAGGTATGGGCGTATCTTTCGCTGCATCTGCAAAAGTCACTGTATTTGCAGCAGCTTCAATGACTGATGCATTACAACAAATTGCGGATCAATACCAAACTAAAAAACCAAATAATACCGTGGTTTTCTCTTTTGCTTCGTCTTCTACTCTTGCTAAACAAGTTGAAGAAGGTGCGCCAGCCGATTTATTTATTTCAGCTAGCAATAAATGGATGAAATATTTATCTGATAAAAACCTCACTGTAAAAGAAACTGAAAAAGTATTAGTGGGTAATGAATTAGTATTAATTGCACCGGCTAAAAGCAGCGTTAATTCAGTAGATGTTGCAAAAGGCGAATGGATTAAAGGCTTAAAAGATAGTTATTTATCTGTCGGTGATCCAGCTCACGTTCCTGCAGGACAATATGCAGAAGAGTCATTAACCAAATTAAATTTATGGGATCAAGTAAAAGATAAATTAGCGCGTGCAAAAGATGTGCGTGGTGCGTTAGCCCTAGTTGAACGAGCTGAAGCGCCTTACGGTATTGTGTATGGTACCGATGCGAAAGTAAGTAAAGATGTGAAAACGGTAGGTGTGTTCCCGAAAGACAGTTATAAACCGGTAGAATACCCTGCAGCAATTTTAAAAGATCATGATAATGCAGACACCCGTGATTTTCTTAATTACTTAGAGTCTGATGCTGCGAAGAAAGTATTTGTTGAATATGGTTTCTCTGTGAAATAATGAGACTTCGGTTTACAAAGAAAGGACAGGAAACTGTCCTTTTTGTTATCTCTAAAGATATTTAATCATATCGATATATACAAGGAAATATTTTGCTCTCTTGGTTTCAATTAAGCCCGATGGAATGGGATGCGATTCACTTAAGCATGAGTGTTGCATTGAGTTCTATGCTTTGGAGTTTGCCTTTCGCGATTTTTATCGCTTGGTTATTAGCTCGTAAGGAATTCTACGGTAAGTCTCTGATTACTGGACTTATTCATCTGCCGTTAGTGCTACCGCCAGTGGTAATTGGTTACTTATTACTCGTTGCTATGGGACGTAACGGCTTTATTGGTAAGTATTTATACCAATGGTTTGGTTTATCTTTTGGTTTTAGCTGGAAAGGTGCCGTATTAGCTTCTGCGGTAGTGGCATTTCCATTGGTCGTGCGGGCAATTCGCCTTTCCTTGGAAAGCATTGATTTTAAATTAGAACAAGCTGCACAAACGCTTGGCGCTTCTCCTTGGCGAGTGTTTTTTACAATAACGTTGCCCCTTTCTCTACCGGGCGTCTTAGCAGGATTGGTATTAGGTTTTGCTCGATCTTTAGGTGAATTTGGTGCAACCATTACTTTCGTTTCCAATATTGCAGGAGAAACGCAAACTATTCCTTTAGCGATGTATTCATTTATCCAAACACCTGGTGCGGAAGAGCAAACGGCTCGACTTTGCTTGTTTGCGGTGATCCTTTCATTAATTTCTTTATTGCTTTCGGAAGCGTTAAGCAAACGGATGCAGAAAAAATTGGGGCAGGGCGATGCTACACATTAATGTACAACAACAATTAGGTCGCCTAACCTTACGTGCGGATCTGCAACTGCCAACTCAAGGTGTGACGGCTATTTTTGGTTTGTCAGGTTCGGGTAAAACCTCATTGATTAATTTGGTGAGTGGTTTAACTCATCCCGATCAAGGATTTATTCGTTTAAATGACCGCACTTTGGTGGATGTGGAGAACGGTGAGAATCTCCCCGTGCATCAGCGCAAAATCGGCTATGTATTCCAAGATGCCCGTTTATTTCCACATTATAATGTCAAAGGCAATTTATGCTATGGCATGAAGAATGTCAGCCGTGAAGACTTTGACTATATCGTTCAGCTACTTGGTATTGAACCGTTACTCAAACGCTATCCTCTGACTTTATCGGGTGGCGAAAAACAACGTGTGGCGATTGGACGAGCCTTATTAACAGATCCTGATATTTTGTTAATGGATGAACCGCTTTCAGCTTTAGATGTGCCTCGCAAACGTGAGCTTATGCAATATCTGGAAAGTCTATCCAAAGAAATTAATGTGCCGATTTTATATGTGACGCACAGTTTGGACGAATTATTACGTTTGGCCGATCGCGTTGTGCTGATGGAAAACGGCAAAGTGAAAGCCTATGACACCTTAGAAAATGTGTGGAACAGTCCGTTATTTGCCCCTTGGAAAGGCGAATCGGAACAGAGTAGTGTGTTGGCGTTGCCAGTATATTTACATAATCCAACCTATAAAATGACTGCCCTTTCTTTGAGTGAACAGCAACTTTGGATCAATGAAGTACATCATCAAGCGAATGAAAAAGTACGCGTCTGTATTTATAGTTCCGATGTGTCACTCACTCTTAGCAAGCCAGAGCAAACGAGCATTCGTAATATCTTACGAGGGCAAATTGTACAAATCGTTCCGCAAGAGAATCGCATTGACATTGCGGTGTTGGTGGAAGGGCATAAAGTTTGGGCAAGTATCAGTAAATGGGCATTTAATGAATTACATTTTGCTCAAGGCATGGATGTGTATGTACAAATAAAAGCCATTTCAGTCGTATAAAGTAAAAGTGCGGTCAATTTCAAAACAGTTTTAAAATTGACTGCACTTTTTGTTTATGCTTACTTACCTAAGTTATCAAAGAATTTCTTCACACCGTCTAAAAAGCTTGAAGATTTCGGACTATGCGATTTTTGTCCTTTCAAACTTTCTTCCAGTTTTTCTAATAATTCTTTTTGTTCTTTATTTAAGTTCACCGGTGTTTCAATCACTACGCGACAAATGAGATCGCCTGCGTAGCCGCTACGTGTAGAGCTTACCCCTTTACCACGCATACGGAAGAGTTTGCCTGTTTGGGTTTCAGCAGGGATTTTGAGTTTCACTTTACCGTCTAAGGTTGGAACTTCAATTTCACCACCTAACGCAGCCATTGAGAAACTGATTGGCACTTCGCAGTAGAGGTTATTGCCATCACGTTCAAAGATATGATGTTCTTTAACGTGAATAACCACATATAAATCACCTGCTGGAGCACCATTTTCGCCCGCTGCACCTTCACCGCTTAAACGTAATTGGTTGCCGGTATCGACACCTGCTGGGATTTTAACGGAAAGGTTTTTCTTCTTGTGAACACGACCTTCGCCATGGCAGCTTTTACATGGTTTTTCAATTTTCTTACCTGAGCCATGACAAGTTGGACAAACCGCTTCAGTTACGAAGAAGCCTTGTTGGCGACGGACACGACCAGAACCATGACAGCTTGGACATGTTTCAACTTTTGAGCCTTTTTCTGCGCCAGTGCCATCGCAGCTATCACAGTGAGCAAGCGTATTGATTTGGATATCTTTGGTTGTACCTTTTACGGCTTCTTCTAACGTAATTTGGATGTCATAACGTAAATCTTCACCGCGTACTACACGCTGACGACCACGTCCGCCACCACCGAAGATATCGCCGAACATATCACCAAAAATATCACCGAAATCAGCGCCGCTGAATCCGCCACCGAAGCCACCGCCTCCCATGCCGCCTTGTTCAAAGGCTGCATGGCCGTATTGATCGTAAGCGGCACGTTTTTCTTTATCACCTAGGATTTCATAGGCTTCTTGGATTTCTTTAAATTTTTCTTCTTTGGCTTTATCACCTTTGGTTCTATCAGGGTGATATTGCATGGCGAGCTTTTTGTAAGCACGTTTAATTGCTTTTTCATCTGCGCCACGTTCAACACCAAGAACGTCGTAATAATCTTTCTTTGCCATAATGTTTTCGTTTTCCGTTTAAAAATATAAATTTAAAAAATTTTATTTTGTTATTGTATGGTATTGCGTTAACAACATACCTAAGAATAAAAATAATGCCGAAGTCAGAAATATCAAGGGTAAATTCGTTAATTTATGACTTATTTTGCTGCTGCAAATGCTTGCTCTAAGTCAGCTAAAATATCTTGAATATTTTCAATACCACAAGAAAGACGAATAAGTCCTGCAGAAATCCCCGCTTTTTCTAACTCAGCTTCACTTAATTGGCGATGCGTTGAAGTCGCGGGATGTAACGCACAAGTACGAATGTCGGCTACGTGTACTTCACGTGAGGTCATTTGTAACGCGTTTAACCATTTTGCCGCGGTTTCTTTGCCACCTTTAATCTCAAAGGAAATGACACCACACAAACCGTTAGGTAAATATTTTTGTTTGAGAGCGTAATCTGGTGAGCTCGATAAGCCTGGGTAATTCACTTTAGCGACTTGTGGATGTTTTTCTAAAAACTCTGCTACGGCCTGCGCATTTTCATAATGACGTTGCATACGAAGTGCAAGGGTTTCCATGCCTACATTCAATAAGAAACTATTT
This sequence comes from uncultured Haemophilus sp., assembly GCA_902481695.1. Taxonomy (GTDB): domain Bacteria; phylum Pseudomonadota; class Gammaproteobacteria; order Enterobacterales; family Pasteurellaceae; genus Haemophilus_D. Next base: position 4,383 of record CABSXY010000147.1, read on the forward strand.
TGTGGGGCAGGCGCTGCACCTAAATCACGCATTAATTGAACACGCGCTTTGACAATATAAGCTGCAGGACCAAAGGTTTCTGTATAAACTAAACCGTGATAAGTTTGGTCAGGTGTGCTTAGTTGCGGATATTTACCGTTATTCCAATTAAAGTTACCGCCATCAGTAATGGAGCCACCTAAGGCAATAGCATGACCATCTAAATATTTAGATGTACTGTGAATGACCACATTTGCGCCAAATTCGATTGGGCGACAAAAATAGGGCGTTGCAAAGGTGTTATCAACTAATAATGGCGCCTCTGCAGCTTTTGCTAAGGCAGCAAATTTTTCAATATCCAACACGCGTAAAGCGGGGTTCGCAATGGTTTCAGCAAAGACAGCTTTTGTATTTGGACGGATTGCTTTTTTGAGCTCTTCAAGTGGTAAATCTTGATCTACAAAAGTCACTTCGATACCCATTTTTTTGAAGGTATGGGCAAATAAATTGTAAGTACCGCCATACACATAAGAAGATGAAATGAAATGATCGCCTGCTTCTAAAATATTCAACATCGCATAGAAAACCGCAGATTGACCAGAAGCCGTACACATTGTTGCTACGCCACCTTCAAGTGCTGTAATTTTTTCTTCAGCAGCATTAGTTGTAGGGTTTGCTAGGCGAGTATAGAAATAACCTGCCGCTTGTAAATCAAATAACTTGCCAATTTCTTCT
>CABSXY010000148.1 GCA_902481695.1 uncultured Haemophilus sp.
TGGAAAACCCAATATAACTATGAGTGATTTAATACTAAATTTAACTGTATCTCCGATATGAACTATGATTTATTACTGAACTATAATATTTTTCATTGGAAAGTCAACGATAACTCTAGATTCGCGTGTATTGACGTTTGTGCATTTATCTATAATGATTTTAATAGAAAATGCGATAAATTATATAAACATCTATTTGCACATCTAGGGGGTTCGCCGTAGAATGCATTCTGTTTTATTCTTAATGAGAGTTGAAAGCCAACTACACTTTCCATTTACAGTGAACTATCCTGAGAGATAAACGAGTATGTATTCTTTGATCCGTAAAGCCATCTTTTCCCTTGATCCTGAAACCGCCCATGATTTAGTGATTAAATCATTGCATTTAGCGGGTAAATCACCTTGCCAATTTTTATTAAAGCAGCTTTTGGCTTGTCCACAAGGCACACCTAAGCAAGTAATGGGCATTACCTTTAAAAATCCTATTGGGTTAGCGGCGGGAGCAGATAAAAATGCCGAAGCGATTGATGGATTTGGTGCGATGGGACTTGGTTTTATTGAAGTCGGTACGGTTACGCCTTTGGCACAAGAGGGAAATGCGAAACCTCGTCAATTCCGTTTAATGGAAGCGGAAGGGATTATTAACCGTAATGGATTCAATAATTATGGCATTGATTATGTGGTCGAGAATGTCAAAAAGGCAAAATTTGATGGTGTAATTGGGATTAATATTGGCAAAAATAAAGTCACGCCACTTGAAAAGGGGAAAGATGATTACCTATTTTGCCTAAACAAAGCTTATAACTATGCGGATTATATTACGGTAAATATTTCATCACCGAATACTCCAGATTTACGGCAATTACAGTATGGTGATTACTTTGATGATTTATTGCAAAGTATAAAACAGCGTCAAAAAGTATTAGCTGAGCAATATAACAAATATGTACCGATTGCAGTAAAAATCGCACCTGATTTATCCGAGAGCGAGCTGGTTCAAATTGCAGATACCTTACTTCGTCATCAAATGGATGGGGTAATTGCGACTAATACGACGATTTCACGTGACAACGTCGCAGGTTTGAAAAATGCGGAACAACAAGGCGGTTTAAGTGGAAAACCGTTACAGCATAAAAGCACAGAAATTATTCGAAGATTACATCAAGAACTGAAAGGACAAATCCCGATTATTGGGAGTGGTGGTATTGACGGTGTACAAAATGCACAAGAGAAGATTGAAGCAGGGGCAGAATTATTACAAGTTTATTCGGGCTTGATTTACCACGGCCCAAACTTAGTTAAAGAATTAGTGAAAGCGATTAAATAAATGACAAAAAAATATGATTTACATTGCCATAGTACAGCTTCAGATGGTGTTTTAACGCCTACGGAGCTTGTACAACGCGCTCATGAACAAGGTGTCAATGTGCTCGCTTTATGTGATCACGACACCGTGATGGGTATCGATGAAGCTAAAATTGAAGCAGATAAATTAGGTATTGAGCTGATTAATGGCGTGGAAATTTCAACGAATTGGGAAGGTCGTGGTATCCATATTGTTGGATTAAATTTTGATAAAACACATCCTAAAATGACCGCACTTTTAGCCGAACAAAAATCACTGAGAGAAAAAAGAGCGGTCGAAATTGGTCATAAATTAGAAAAAGCAGGCGTCCCCAATGCCTATGACGGTGCGAAAGCATTGGCCAATGGGGAAGTGACTCGTGCGCATTATGCGCGTTATTTGGTACAAATCGGAAAGGTTTCAAATGATGGGCAAGCCTTTAAGCGTTATCTAGGTGGTGGAAAATCGTGTTTTGTCAAAGCTGAATGGGTGGATATTCCAACAGCGATTGATACGATTCATGTAGCAGGTGGTGTCGCAGTCATTGCCCATCCTATGCGCTATAACATGACAGGAAAATGGATTCGTCGATTAATTGTTGAGTTCAAACAATGGGGTGGTGATGGCATGGAAGTTGCAGATAGTGGACAGACCAAAGATCAGCGGCAATATCTTGCGCGTTTAGCTAATGAATATGATTTGGCTGCCTCTTTAGGCTCGGATTTTCATTTTCCTTGCGGATGGATTGAATTAGGAAAGAATTTGTTTTTACCTGAAGAGGTAAAACCGATTTGGACATTATTTGAATAATAAAGGGCGGTTAAATCCGCCCTTATTTTTTATATTTGACTGTTCTCACACAAACCGAGACTCGCTAGAAATTCAATAAATGCGCGAACTTTAGCCGGTAAATGACGACGATTTGGGTAAACCACATAAATATCTAAAGGTTTTTGTTTATATTCAGACAAAATTTCAACTAATTCACCTGAAGCAAGCGCATCTTTGACAAAGAAGCTCGGTGAATTACTGATGCCCAATCCCGCTTTTGTCATTTCTAACAATGCCATACCGTTATTAGAAACTACTTTAGATTGAATCTTATACCGTTGAATTTGATTGGCTTTTGTTGATTGCCAATGCACTTGATTTAACGATGATTTATAAAGTAAACCTTGGTGATATTCTAAATCGTCAGGTGTAAGTGGTGTACCTCGTGCTTCTAAATAACTTGGAGAGGCAACAAAATGCATAGGGGAGCTACTAATTTTACGTGCAACAAGTGAGCTATCTTGCATATAGCCAATCCGTAGTGCTAAGTCATAGCCCTCAGCAACGAGATCGACACGTTTGTCTTCAAATTCAATTTCTACGTGTAAATTGGGATGAAGCTCAATAAATTTAGGCAGGTTAGGCGAAATATAAAGTAAGCCCAAATCACGTGGCACAGAGATTAATAAATTGCCTTGTAAGCTCGTCGCCATATTACTAATGCTAGAATCAGCCTCGCTTAAATCTAATAAAATAGCTTGGCAACGTTGGTAATAAAGCATACCAGCTTCAGTTGGCACAATTTTTCGTGTTGTACGTTGTAATAATCGTGTTTTTAAATGTTCTTCTAATTGTGAAACTAATTTACTCGCCATGGCCACAGAAATATTCTGTTGGTTTGCGGCTTGTGTAAAACTTTGCGTTTCGATTACTTTACAGAAAACCGAAATTGCATTGAGTTTATCCATTTATAAATCCTTTTTGAAAAAAAGCTTGATTTTATCGGCGTAAGTTTGCAGTATATCGCCAATTTTACAGAATTCTAGTTATATTTTAGGTAAGCAAATGAGCAAATCTTTAGTGATTGTGGAGTCGCCAGCTAAAGCGAAAACCATCAATAAATATTTAGGTAGCCATTATGTGGTGAAATCCAGCGTAGGGCATATTTGTGATTTGCCTACTGCAGGGAGTAGCACAGGCGAGAAGGCTAAACCCGTTTCCACTAAAGGATTAAGTGCGGAAGAAAAAAACAAAATTAAAGCAGAAAAAGACCGTGCGGCCTTAGTGAAACGTATGGGGATTGACCCCTATGACGATTGGAAAGCCAATTACCAAATTCTACCTGGCAAAGAAAAAGTGGTAGCCGAATTAAAATCCCTTGCTAAAAAATCTGACCATGTTTATCTCGCAACCGACTTGGATAGAGAAGGAGAGGCTATCGCATGGCATTTACGCGAAGTCATTGGTGGCGATGATAGTCGTTTTAGCCGCGTTGTATTTAATGAGATTACGAAGAAAGCAATCGAAAAAGCATTCCAACATCCAGCTCACATTAATATGGATCAGGTTAATGCTCAACAAACCCGTCGTTTCTTAGACCGCGTGGTAGGCTTTATGGTGTCGCCATTATTATGGAAAAAAGTGGCACGTGGTTTATCTGCCGGACGCGTGCAATCTGTTGCCGTGAAATTGGTAGTAGAGCGTGAACGTGAAATCAAAGCATTCCAACCAGAAGAGTTTTGGGAAATTGAAGCGCTAACCCAAACGAGCAAGAAAGAAGACTTGCGTTTGGATGTGGTGCAATATAAAGGCAAGAAATTTGAGCCGAAAAATGAAAAAGAATCGCAAAGTGCGGTCGATTTCTTAAATAAATCACATTACGTTGTCACAGATTTAGAAACAAAACCAACAGGTTCTAAACCAAGAGCACCATTTATTACTTCAACCTTACAACAAACTGCAAGTACGCGTTTAGGTTTTGGAGTGAAGAAAACTATGATGTTGGCACAACGTTTATATGAAGCTGGTTACATCACTTATATGCGTACTGACTCTACCAATTTGAGCCAAGATGCATTAAATATGGCACGCTCTTATATCGAAAGCCATTTCGGCAAAGATTATTTACCTGCTAAACCGAATTTCTATTCCAGTAAAGAAAACGCACAAGAAGCGCACGAAGCCATTCGTCCTTCTGATGTCAAACTGCTTGCGGAACATTTAAGTGGCATGGATAAAGATGCTGTGCGTTTGTATGATTTAATCTGGCGTCAATTTGTAGCCTGCCAAATGCCGGCTGCACAATATGACAGCACAACCATCACTGTAATGGCTGGCGATTATGAATTGAAAGCCAAAGGCCGTATTTTACGCTTTGATGGTTGGACAAAAGTCTTGCCACAATTAGGTAAAAACCCAGAAGACCAAATTTTACCGGCTGTGAGTTTGAACGAAACATTAGCACTAAAAACGGTTTCGCCAAGCCAACACTTTACCAAACCGCCCGCTCGTTTTACTGAAGCTGCATTGGTTAAAGAATTGGAGAAACGTGGTATTGGTCGTCCTTCTACTTATGCGGCAATTATTTCGACTATTCAAGAACGTGGTTATGTACGCATTGAAAATCGCCGTTTCTATGCCGAGAAAATGGGTGAAATCGTTACTGATCGCTTAAATCAATCTTTTACTGATTTGATGAGCTACGATTTCACTGCCAACATGGAAAACGTGCTAGACCAAATTGCATCCGGTGAGAAAAATTGGAAAGCTGAGTTAAATCAATTCTTCAAAGATTTTTCTACCCAACTTTCTAAGGCTGAATTAGATGAGTTAGAAGGTGGAATGAAGCCAAATAGCCTTGTACTCACCGATATTGATTGCCCAACTTGTGGCCGTAAAATGGCGATTCGCACAGCAAGTACAGGTGTCTTCCTTGGTTGTTCTGGT
>CABSXY010000149.1 GCA_902481695.1 uncultured Haemophilus sp.
TGAAGTAACGATCAACCAAATATTTTCATCAATCACATCATCAAGTTCTGGTCCGTGGAAAAGTGCGGTCGAAAAACCTTGTGTTTTTAACACCTCTTCTAAATGTTCCGCCACATATTCAGCGCTGCCTAATGTGCTGCCTGAAATCACGCAAATATTCATATTGTTTCCTAATAAGAAAAAAGGCTTAGATTTTCTAAGCCTTTATAGTCATTATACGTTGTCGAATTTACCCAACAATGAACGAATGTGTTCTTGCCAGTTGCGGTGTTCGTTTTTAAGTTGCTCGTTTTCATGTTGCAACGCTTCTACCGCTTGTTGAGATTGATTTTTTTGTTCTTTTAATTCTTCTACTTCAAGTTGAAGTAATTGAATGGTTTCTACTGCTTGTCTAATTTTTTCTTCAAGCTGATCTAAAATTTCTAAAGACATAGTGATTTCCTTTTTTAAAATAAGTCCGAAACGGCTTTATTCTACCGACTTAATCCTATTTTTAAAAGTCTCTTGTCAAAATTTATTATGCAAACGTTTGCTTAGTGATAAAATAACGAGACTTTTTGCATTGGGAGAGAAAAATGAATCGTGCATTAGCTATTGAATTTTCAAGAGTAACCGAAGCGGCTGCGTTAGCGGCTTATACTTGGCTTGGACGAGGTAATAAAAATGCAGCAGATGAGGCGGCAGTCAAAGCCATGCGTTATATGCTGAATTTAATCCATATGGACGGTGAAATTGTGATTGGTGAAGGGGAAATTGACGAAGCCCCAATGCTTTATATTGGCGAAAAAGTCGGGTCAGGTAATGGTGAGCTCGTTTCTATTGCGGTTGATCCGATTGATGGCACAAGAATGACTGCAATGGGCCAATCAAATGCCATTTCAGTATTGGCTGCTGGAGGTAAACGTACTTTTTTAAAAGCACCTGATATGTATATGGAAAAATTGGTTGTCGGCCCTGAAGTAAAAGGCATGATTGATTTAAGTTTACCGATTGAGCAAAACCTGCGCCGTGTGGCTTCTCGTTTAGGTAAATCTTTATCGGATTTAACCGTGATGGTACTTGCTAAACCACGTCATGATGAAGTGATTAAGCAAATGCATAATCTAGGTATTCGCGTGATGGCTATTCCAGATAGTGATGTTGCCGCTTCGGTTTTATGTTGTTTACCGGATGCTGAAGTGGATATGGTTTATGGCATTGGTGGTGCACCTGAAGGTGTGGCAGCTGCCGCTGCAATTCGTGCATTAGGTGGAGATATGCAAGCTCGCCTTATTCCACGTAATGAAGTGAAAGGCGATACAGAAGAAAACCGTAAAATTGCCGCTGAAGAAGTTCAACGTTGTGAAGCCTTAGGTGTGAAGGTCAATGAAATCTTAAAATTAGAAGATTTAGTACGTGATGATAATCTTGTTTTTGCTGCAACGGGAATTACGCACGGTGAATTACTCAAAGGGATTTCTCGTCGTGGCAACTTAGCCACCACTGAAACCTTATTAATCCGTGGTAAATCACGCACCATTCGTAAAATCCAATCCATTCATTATCTCGATAGAAAAGATTCTGAAATCTATGAGATTTTAAGAAATTAGTGAAAATAAAAGAGCGGTCATAAAAAACAATGAATTTTTTGACCGCTCTTTTTTATTTCTTACAGCATTTTCTTCAATTGATACAAATAAGCTAAGGCTTGTTTTGGACTTAATTCATCTGGATCAAGCTGCTCAATAGCTTCGCGTAAAGCATCAGGCTCCGCTTCAAAAGCCAATTCACCTTGATGTTGGTTTAATGCTCTTAAATGTTGAATTTGTTGATCACCATTTTGTGCCGACAATTTTTCTAACTGATGTAATTTTTGCTTCGCTAGTTTAATGACAGATTGTGGTACACCAGCCAATGCTGCAACAGCAAGACCATAACTTTTACTTGCCGCACCGTCTTGAACCGCATGCATAAAGGCGATGGTATTGTTATGTTCTAATGCATCTAAATGAATATTAGCAATACCTTCAATTTGTTCTGGTAGTGCGGTGAGTTCAAAATAATGGGTCGCAAATAACGTAAGCGAACGAGTTTTCTTCGCCAACCATTCAGCACAAGCCCAAGCTAAAGAAAGCCCATCATAAGTAGAGGTTCCCCGTCCAATTTCATCAATAAGCACTAAACTTTGTGAAGTGGCTTGATGAAGAATATTTGCCATTTCGGTCATTTCCACCATAAATGTAGAACGACCCGAGGCTAAATCATCAGAGGCACCAATTCGAGTAAAAATACGATCAATTTGCCCAATAACCGCGCTATCAGCTGGCACAAAACTGCCTATATACGCCATTAACGTAATTAAAGCCGTTTGACGCATATAGGTACTTTTACCGCCCATATTTGGGCCGGTAATAATCAGTAAATGACGTTTCTGATTGAGATTAACAGGGTTGGCAATAAAGGGCTCTTTTAAGACTTGTTCCACTACAGGATGGCGACCATTTTCAATTTTTACGCCAATTTCATCGCTAAATTGTGGTGCTACATAATTTAAGGTTTCGGCTCGTTCTGCGAGGTTAACTAACACATCCAATTCAGACAATGCTAAGCTCGCTAACTGTAATTGACCTAAATGTGGCAACAATAGATCAAATAATTCATCATAAAGTTGCTTTTCTAAAGCAAGCGCCGCCCCTTTTGATTTTAAAACCTTATCTTCATATTCTTTTAATTCAGGAATAATGTAGCGTTCGGCATTTTTTAAAGTTTGACGACGAACATAATGAATCGGTGCTTTATGAGCTTGCCCTTGGCTAATTTGAATGTAATAACCATGCACCGCATTAAAGCCAATTTTTAAGGTATCAATGCCCGTGCTTTCTCGTTCGCGTTGTTCTAAATTTTCTAAATATTGGGTTGCACCAGCTGAAAGGGTTCGCCATTCATCTAATTCTGCATTATAGCCTTCAGCAATAACGCCACCATCTCGAATTAATAACGGAGGGGTTTCAATAATTGCTTTTTGAAGTAGCTCTATTTGCGCGGAAAAATCACTAATTTGTGCGGAAAGTGCGGTCAAATTTGACGATATTTTTGTATGAATTAGTGATTTTATCGGTTCAATTTGTTCTAAGGCTGTACGTAAACGCGTGAGATCTCGAGGACGTGCGGAACGCAGTGCTATACGAGCAAGAATCCGTTCCATATCGCCCACTTGTTGCAAATAAGACTGCAATTCGTGATACAAATCTTGCTCAATAATTTCACCAATAGTTTTTTGGCGTTTTAATAGAATATCTGTTTGACGGATAGGTTGATGAATCCAACGTTTTAACAAACGGCTACCCATTGGTGTAACACATTTATCTAATACCGAAGCAAGTGTATTTTCTGTGCCACCCGCAAGATTTTGAGTGAGCTCTAAATTGCGGCGTGTTGCAGCATCTAATTGAATATTATCGTTATTTTGAATAACACTGATACTTTGAATGTGTGGTAAAGAAGCCCGTTGTGTCTCTTTTGCATATTGCAATAAACAGCCTGCTGCTGCCAAGCCAAGAGGTGATTTTTCTACACCAAATGCACGTAAATCTTTCGTACCAAATTGACGATTAAGTTCTGAAATCGCTGTACTGAGCTCAAATTCCCAAATAGGACGACGACGTAGACCTTTATACGGTTCTATAATTGTCATTTCAGCAAAATCTTCACAATAAAGTAATTCTACGGGATTAATACGCTGTAATTCAGCTTGCAAGGCTTCTTTTGAATGAGGTTCACAAAGCTGGAAGCGTCCAGATGTCATGTCTAATGTGGCTAGACCGAATTTTTCTTTTTCCTGATAAACCGCCACAATTAAGTTATCTTGGCGTTCTGGTAAAAGCGCTTCATCACTTACCGTACCTGGTGTCACAATTCGTACAATTTTGCGTTCAACCGGCCCTTTTGAGGTGGCGGGATCACCTACTTGCTCACAAATGGCTACAGGTTCCCCTAATTGCACTAATTTTGCTAAATAACCTTCTACCGCATGATAAGGCACGCCAGCCATGGGAATTGGATTACCTGCTGATTGCCCACGTTTAGTTAAAGAAATATCTAACAACGCTGCCGCTTTTTTTGCATCATCATAAAAAAGCTCATAAAAATCCCCCATTCGATAAAATAACAAAATGTCAGGATTTTCTGCTTTTAACTTGAGATATTGCTGCATCATCGGAGTATGCTGCTCGAAATTGTCTTGTAAATTCATGACGTTATCCAGTTTAAGTTTTTAACTTTTGTCTAGCAAGTATAGGTTTTACGATAGAAGTAATGTGTTATTTTAAGCTGATTTTAATTTTCTACATCCACACTTAGTACTTCATCTTCTGTTTTTAATAGCGTATAGACATCTTTAAGCATTTCATTATCAATGTTATAGCATCGAACTTGCAAGCGAACTTCGCCACTTGCTTGGTCTTTTACTGAAATATTTTCAATGCGGTAGTCATGTTTCAATAATAAATCAGTCACTTTACTGATGCCGTTAGCAGAACTTAGTTGAATGGCCAAACGAGTACGTTTTTTATAGGTTTTACGACGAACATAACGTTGCACAATCGGGCTAATACGGATAGCGATTAAAATCATTAAAGTGGCAATAATCGCATCAAAAATAAAGCCTGCACCTGTTGCCACACCGATAGCCGCTGCAGCCCAAATAATGGCTGCAGTGGTTAATCCTGAAATCGCATCATTTTTCTTATGTAAAATTACCCCTGCACCTAAGAAACCGATGCCACTGATTACTTGTGCGGCAAGTCGCATAGGGTCAGTTCGGATATTATCTGAAACTTGCGCATAATGTTCCGCTGCTTGAATGGAGACAATCGTCAGTACACAAGTTGTCACCGCAATAATGGCACAGGTTTTGACGCCAACCGGTTTGTGTTTTAGTTCGCGTTCTAAGCCAATAATCCCGCCAAGTACAAGTGCGAGTAGCATTTTCCCTAGGATAAGTAAATAAGTCGTCTGTTCAAGAGCGGTTGAAAAAAGAAAAGAATTTTCCATG
>CABSXY010000150.1 GCA_902481695.1 uncultured Haemophilus sp.
ATTTAGGCATGGTTGGTGTGGATGATTTAAAAGTAGTAAGTAAACGTCAGCCAACTGAACAAGAACTAAAAGACTTACTGTTCTGCTGGAAAGTGGCGAAGTTCGTGAAATCCAATGCCATTGTTTATGCTAAAGATAATCAAACTATTGGCATCGGTGCTGGCCAAATGAGCCGCGTATATTCTGCGAAGATTGCGGGTATTAAAGCGCAGGATGAAGGTTTAACCGTAGCGGGTTGTGTGATGGCATCTGATGCATTCTTCCCATTCCGTGACGGTATTGATGCGGCGGCGAAAGTGGGGATTCAATGTGTGATCCATCCAGGTGGTTCAATGCGCGATCAAGAAGTCATCGATGCAGCGGATGAACATAATATGGTGATGGTATTGACTGGAATGCGTCATTTTAGACATTAATTTATCTAACTATCCCCTCTTTAGCAAAGAGGGGGGAATTACAGGAAAAAAATAGCCGCACTTTTTTTAAATTAGGCATACGCAAGGACTACAACATGAACATCCTCATCATCGGAAATGGCGGTCGTGAACACGCCTTGGCTTGGAAAGCAGCACAATCTCCACTAGCAGATAAAGTTTTTGTCGCACCGGGCAATGCGGGGACAGCATTAGAACACAAAGTAGAAAACGTGAATATTGCTGCGACAGATATCCCTGCCTTAGTGAAATTTGCTCAAGATAAACAAATTGGATTAACCATTGTTGGCCCTGAAGCGCCGTTGGTAATTGGTGTGGTGGATGCATTTCGCGAGGCCGGATTGAAAATTTTTGGTCCAACTAAAGCTGCTGCTCAATTGGAAGGTTCAAAGGCATTCACTAAAGACTTCCTCGCTCGTCACAAAATTCCAACGGCAGAATATCAAAACTTCACCGAAGTAGAGCCAGCATTGGCATACTTGCGTGAAAAAGGTGCGCCAATTGTCGTCAAAGCGGATGGTTTGGCAGCGGGCAAAGGCGTCATCGTGGCGATGACATTACAAGAAGCAGAAGAGGCTGTGCGTGATATGCTTTCTGGCAATGCCTTTGGCGAAGCGGGTAGCCGAGTGGTGATTGAAGAGTTTTTAGATGGCGAAGAAGCCAGCTTTATCGTCATGGTGGACGGTAAAAACGTCGAGCCTATGGCAACCAGTCAAGATCATAAACGCGTGGGCGAAAATGATACAGGTTTAAATACTGGCGGTATGGGGGCGTATTCGCCTGCACCAGTGGTGACACCTGAAATTCATGATCGCATTATGCGTGAAGTGATTTATCCAACGGTTAATGGTATGGCGGCAGAAGGCAATGTTTACACAGGTTTCTTGTATGCCGGATTAATGATCATGCCAAATGGTCAGCCAAAAGTGATTGAATTTAACTGTCGTTTTGGCGATCCAGAAACCCAGCCGATCATGCTACGTCTTGAATCAGATCTGGTAGGATTTTGTCTTAAAGCTTGCGAGGGAAAATTGGACGAAGTGAAATCCCAATGGAATCCAAAACCTTCTTTGGGCATTGTTTTGGCTGCAGAAGGCTATCCAGGTGATTATCGCAAGGGTGATGAAATCACCGGTTTGCCACAAAGTGCGGTCGAAAATGAGAAAGTTTTCTTAGCAGGCGTTGCAGAACGAGAAGGTAAGTTAGTCACGAACGGCGGTCGCGTGCTTTGTGTGACTGCGTTAGGCGAAAGCGTATTTGAAGCACAACAAAAAGCCTTAAAACTCGCTGAGCAAATTCAATGGTCTGGACGTTTTTATCGTCGAGATATTGGCTATCGTGCTGTTGAACGTGAGCAGCAAAAATAACGACATTTAATGTTAAGGGATCGAATGGATTATAAAAATAAAGAATTATGTCGTCTTCGCACAATCAGTTTTTTTCTGACGTTACATAAAGATAAAACGCAATGGGAAGACGCCCTTTATTCGGTGAAACGTGATGTGGATTTATTATTGCCAGCTGTTCAGAAAGCAGGTTATACCTTGCAATCGATTCGAGTGATCACCAATCCCTTTGGTGAATATTTGGATTTAACCAATTTGCAGACAGCAAAAGCAGATTTGCAGTATTTAACGGAATTATTGAATAAATTTAATGAAAGTGGAATTCGTCTTCGATTTGCAATAGGTGCAGCGAGAAATAAAGAGGAAATTGCTTTATTGCCAGAATTAATCGCGGCTTATGGCGACTTGTGTAATGCTTGTGTCAATGTACCATTAGATGAACATGGTGTGTTAGATAATGAACTTATTGAGCAATCTGTTTATGCGGTACAACGAATTGCAAATATCACACCACGTGGCGAAGGTAATTTTAACTTTACTGTGAATTTTAACTGCAAGCCATTTATTCCTTATTTCCCTGCTGGTTATCATCTAAGTCATTTACCAAACAGTTTTGTCATTGGTTTAGAAACACCTGATTTATTAGTCAAAGTATTAAAATCTGTACCAAAATCGTCTCATAATCAATTTTATGCGGATTGTTATCAAGCGATGTCGCAAGCGCTGCAATATCATGTAGATCAAGTATTAGAGATGCTAAGTGCGGTCAAATTATCGGGTGAATTTGAATTTGCAGGCATTGATAGTTCGGCGGCACCATCGAAAAATTGTTCATCCATGACAAAAGTGTATGAATTAATGGGATTACCTTATTTTGGTGCAGCTGGTTCAGTTGAGGTTTCTGCCTTACTGACAAAAGTGTTTAAATCAATCCAACGTGTGCCATTGGTTGGGTTTTCCGGATTAATGTTGGCGGTGACAGAAGATTTAGGTTTAGCCGAGGGTACACAAAAACACTATTTTGATATTCGTGCTTTACTGACGTATAGCGCTGTATGTGGTATCGGTTTAGATACGGTTCCTGTGGCGGGAAGTGCTAAGGCTGAAAGCATTGCGGCGATTATGCGTGATACGGGGACGATGGCATTTCGCTTAAATAAACCGCTAACTGTGCGTTTATTCCCGATTCCAAATAAGGTTGCAGGCGAAATATCAGAATTTGAAAGTGATGATTTATGCAACTGCCGCCTTTTGCGTATTCCAGATTAAACAAAATTTTCCCTACTTTGTAGTGATGAATGTTATCCCTACAGTCAATAAAAGGAGTATCTTATGAGAAAGTTAATATTGGGTAGTATCGTCGCAGTATTATTAACAGGTTGTGCCGGGGCTTCAAGCGTTTCAAAAAGCTCAACGTTAGATGGCGAGTGGATTTGTCATACGATCCCGACGAAAGATAAACAAACTTATGATCGTTTAGATCATTTTGTTTTGAAATCTGATGGAACCGGGCTATTGCGAGGCATTTCTAGCATTGAATTAGATAGAGAGAGCACAATTCGTTATTTAACCAAAGGTAAGGTGAAATGGCAGGCTCAAAATAATGTCTTGAGTTTCGATTTTATCGATCGTGCTATGGTGCCGGCTCATAGTAAAAATGTGGCTAAAGTCATCAAGCAAAATAAAGCTTTACAAAAACAAGAAAAAGAACAGTTGGCTGCATTTTATAGTAAATCTGGTAATCATACGGATATGCCAATTGAGCTGAAACAAAATGGTAATCAACTTATTCTCGGTAAGGATTATGCGACCTGCCGACGAGTAACAGAGAATGACAAGGACATTCAGTTATTGGATAAGTGGTTTGTCAAGAAATAGGGTCGATTAAGAAAAACAAATACGATTTCAACCGCACTTTATTTTTAGATGCGGGGATTTGATTAATAAAAGGAGAGTTATGATGAGAAAATTAGTATTAAGTAGTCTTGTCGCAGTATTGTTATCAGGATGTGCAACGGCACATCAACAAACAGAACAGGAAAAAGCCTTAGTCGGCGATTGGATTTGCCATGTAAAACCTGCAGCTAAATCCCCTTTACCTGTTGAGCATTTTGATTATGTCACCTATCACGCAGATCAAACTGTGCTTCTACGTGGTATTTCACAGATTGATACAAAAGAAGGCTGGATGCGTTATTTATTGCAAGCTAAAGCTAAATGGCAGGCAAGTGATGGTAAGTTAAGTTATGACTTTACGGATCGTCTATTTAAAACAGCCCATTCACCACAAGTTGCGAAAATTATTGAACAATCTCCAGAATTTAAAGAATATGATAAGGAATTTGTTTCACCTTGTAATAACTGCGGTAATCATTTGGAGATGAAGATTAAACTGAAAAGCCCAACAAGGATGACTAATTTTAATACCTATACGAAAGAAACCAGCCAATGCCGTAAACTGGAAGCTGGTGAGAAAACAAAAGAAGTTAAACTAATTGAGAAGTTAGTGAAAGAAAAAGGCTCGATTTAGATAAATGAATGTTTTTCATTGTAATAATGAAAAATATGATCGAAATTTTTGATTAAGTTTTTACTTGGAAACAGGTAAACTATACACAAATAATTCAAACAACGAGGAAAACACAATGTTTAAAAAAAGTATGAACATCGCTGATTACGATCCGGTTCTATGGCAAGCCATTCAGGGCGAAAATCGTCGTCAAGAAGAGCATATCGAGCTTATCGCATCTGAAAACTATGCGAGCCCACGCGTAATGGAAGCGCAAGGTTCACAGTTTACTAACAAGTATGCTGAAGGCTACCCAGGTAAACGTTACTACGGCGGTTGTGAGTACGCAGACATTGTGGAGCAGTTGGCGATTGATCGCGCGAAAGAGTTATTTGGTGCGGATTATGTGAATGTACAACCACACTCCGGTTCACAAGCGAATGCAGCAGTATATGGTGCATTAATCAATGCTGGCGATACCATTTTAGGGATGGATTTAGCACATGGTGGTCACTTAACCCACGGGGCGAAAGTGAGCTTCTCCGGTAAAATCTATAATTCTGTACTTTATGGTATCACTGCTGATGGTTTAATTGACTATGAAGATGTGCGTCAAAAAGCATTAGAACACAAACCGAAAATGATCGTGGCGGGTTTCTCTGCCTATTCTCAAGTTGTAGATTGGAAAAAAATGCGCGAAATCGCCGATGAAGTGAGTGCTT
>CABSXY010000151.1 GCA_902481695.1 uncultured Haemophilus sp.
TTCAACAACAGCGTGATCAGCTTTCATTAGCTTTTCTTGCTTGCAATATTCAAGTGCAAGATAAAATTGCGATTTTTGCGAACAATATGTCACGTTGGACAATCGCCGATATTGCTGCGCTTCAAGTCCGTGCCATCACCGTTCCAATTTATGCAACAAATACCGTACAACAAGCTGAATTTATTTTAAATCATGCCGATGTCAAAATTCTGTTTGTCGGTGACCAAGAACAATATGATCAAGCGTTAGAAATTGCGCATCAATGCCCACAATTACAAAAAATTGTGGCCATGAAAGAACAAATTCAACTGAGTGAAAACACTCTTTCTTGCCATTGGGAAGATTTAATTAAATTAGGTACAGCCGAATTTCAGGTAGAATTTGAAACTCGCTTAGCAAGTAAGACAATGGATGATTTATTCACGATCATCTATACCTCAGGCACAACAGGTGAACCGAAAGGCGTAATGCTTGATTACAATAACTTGGCGCATCAACTTGAAGCCCATGATATTGCATTAGATGTTAATCAAGATGAGGTTTCACTTTCTTTTTTACCATTTAGCCACATTTTTGAGCGTGCTTGGGTTGCCTATGTGTTACATCGGGGAGCAATCCTTTGTTATCTCGAAGACACCAATCAAGTACGTGAAGCATTAACGGAAGTGCGCCCGACCTTTATGTGTGCAGTACCACGTTTCTATGAAAAAATTTATTCTGCTGTACTGGATAAAGTACAAAAAGCCCCTTTTATTCGTCAGATGATTTTCCACTGGGCGATTGCAGTGGGGCAAAAACGTTGTGATCTTCTCTCTCAAAATAAAAAAGTCCCGTTCTTCTTGCAAAAACGTTATGCACTTGCTGATAAATTGGTACTTTCTAAACTACGTTCATTGTTAGGCGGACGAATTAAAATGATGCCTTGCGGTGGTGCAAAATTAGAACCAACCATTGGCCTTTTCTTCCATAGCATTGGGATTAATATCAAACTCGGTTATGGCATGACTGAAACCACGGCAACTGTTTCTTGTTGGGATGATCATCATTTTAATCCAAATTCTATCGGTAAACTGATGCCAAACGCCGAAGTTAAAATTGGTGAAAATAACGAGATTCTGGTGCGTGGCGGTATGGTGATGAAGGGTTACTATAAAAAGCCTGAAGAAACGGCCCAAGCCTTCACCGAAGATGGTTTCTTAAAAACGGGAGATGCCGGTGAGTTTGATGCTGAAGGTAATTTATTTATTACCGATCGTATTAAAGAATTGATGAAAACCTCTAACGGCAAATACATTGCGCCACAATATATCGAAGGTAAAATCGGTAAAGATAAATTTATCGAACAAATTGCGATTATTGCCGATGCCAAAAAATATGTTTCAGCCCTAATCGTGCCTTGTTTTGATAGCGTAGAAGAATATGCGAAAAAACTGAATATTAAGTATCAAGATCGCATGGAATTACTCAAACACTCTGAAATTATTAAAATGTTTGAGAAGCGCATCGAAAGCCTCCAAAAAGAATTGGCGCACTTCGAACAAGTGAAGAAATTTACGCTACTCTCTCAAGCATTTAGCGTAAAACTTGGTGAAATCACCCCTACGCTCAAATTACGCCGAAAAGTGATTATGGAACGCTATCGTCATATTATTGACTCAATGTATTCCAACAACAAAGAAAATAAGGAAAATAAAGAATAAAAAAGGCGGTGAATTTTCACCGCACTTTTATTTTAACGAAAATGATTTATTCGACTTCTACTAATACACCAGCTTGACGAGGTTTCAATACCCCAACCTCACTAAGCTCAATACCGGCTTTTTTTGCAATCTCTAAGATTTCCGCTTCACTTTCTGGTTTAACCGCAATCAACAAGCCACCAGAGGTTTGAGGATCGCAAAGTACCGCCTTTTGATAATCCGTAAGAGGACCGATTTTATGACCATAGCTTTCAAAGTTACGGTTGGTTCCACCTGGTACACAACCTTCTGCAATGTAATCTGCTACGCCATCTAATAATTTGATTTTATCAAAATGCACAACCGCATTAAGATTTGAGCCTTCACAGATTTCAGCTAAGTGTCCTAATAAACCAAAGCCAGTTACATCCGTCATGGCAGTAACACCAGCAACTTCCGCAAATTGACTACCAATCAGGTTCATTTGACACATTGCTGCCGTTGCCAGTCCTTGATGTTCTGGTTTTAACTTGCCCTTTTTCTCAGCTGTAGTCAGCACACCGATACCTAATGGCTTGGTTAAATAAAGCTTACAATTTGCTTCTGCTGAGGCATTACGTTTTACACGTTCGGTTGCAATAACGCCCGTTACGGCTAAACCAAAAATGGGTTCTGGCGCATCAATCGAGTGACCTCCAGCAAGGGAAATTCCCGCTTGATGACAAGCAAAACGTCCACCATCAACTATTTTCTGCGCCACTTCTGCCGGTAGTTTATTAATCGGAAAACCTAAAATAGCAATCGCCATAATCGGCTTTCCGCCCATTGCGAAAATATCACTAATGGCATTGGTTGCAGCAATGCGACCAAAATCAAAAGGATCATCCACAATTGGCATGAAGAAATCCGTGGTACTGATAATTGCAGTACCATTACCAAGATCATAAACCGCAGCATCATCCGCTGTTTCGTTACCGACCAATAAATTGGGATCAGCAAATTTTTCGAGTTTAGTCTGTAAAATTGTCCCTAACACCTTAGGCGAAATTTTACAACCTCAACCTGCGCCGTGGCTGTATTGTGTTAAACGAATCTCATCTGTCATATTCAATCCTTTGTAAAAATAACGTACTTCTTAAACAAAAGAGCGGTTAGAAAAAGCCACATTTAAGAGGCCAATTTCTCTACTTTTGCTTGTTTAATCATATTATCGCTGACTTCTAAAATAGTAATTCGTAAGCCATCGATTTCACAAACGGTTCCTTCATCAGGAATATCTTCAAGATGCTCGAGAATCAAACCATTAAAGGTGCGAGCATCTTCTGTATCTAATTCCCAACCAAACATTTTATTTAAATCACGAAGATTAGCTGACCCCTCAATAATCATTGAACCATCAGATTGCTGAACGACTTCTTGTTCAATAGTCGGTGCAGTAGTGGTTGTAAAATCACCCACAATTTCTTCTAAAATATCTTCAAGCGTGACTAGTCCTTTAATGTCACCATATTCGTCCACCACTAAACCGATACGTTCTTTTTTCGTACGGAAATTCGCTAATTGTGTTTTCAGTGGTGTCCCTTCTGGAATGAAGTACACTTCATCGACGGCACGTAATAAGGTTTCTTTAGTAAATTCATTTTTTTCTAATAACAAACGAAACGCTTCACGCACACGCAAAATACCTAATACTTGCTCATCAAGGCTGCCTTTATACAACACAATTCGGTTATGTGGTGCATGATTAAGCTGGCGCATAATGGCTTTCCAATCATCATCAATATCAATCCCAGCAATTTCATTACGTGGCACCATGATATCGTCGACGGTCACCGTTTCCATATCTAAAATAGAGAGCAACATTTGTGGATGCTGTTCATCGGGTGTGGCTTCTCCCGCTTCCGATACGATACTACGAAGTTCTTCACGACTAATCACTTGCTTTTGCATATCAGGTTTTAAACCCACCATTCGCATTAATGTCTTCGTGAAAAGATTCATTAACCAAACTAACGGATAAAATATTTTTAATAGCAAGACCAAGAGATGACTTGAAAATAATCCCACCTTTTCAGGATGCATTGCCGCAACAGTTTTAGGGAAAATTTCAGAAAAAACAAGCATCACAAAGGTTAATAAACCTGTTGCAATGGCCACACCCGCATCGCCATATAAACGCATACCAATCATGGTTGCAATAGCTGAAGCACTGATATTCACAAGGTTATTAAAGATCAGAATAAAACTTAACAAGGTATCTGGCTTCTCAAGCAGTTTTTCTGCTTTTTGCGCACCTTTATTACCTTGTTCCGCCATAAAACGAAGGCGATATTTATTAAGAGAGAGTAATCCGGTTTCTGAGCCGGAGAAATAGGCTGATAAAACTAAACAAATAATGAGTGTAATAAATAAAGTACTAAGGGGGATACTGTCCAAGGGTAAATCCTTTTGTTCGTTAATCAACAAAAAGTGCGGTCATTTTCACCGCACTTTTTACCTGTTCTTTGATTTTGATTAAATCAAACGGCTACCAAAATAGCCAATCGTGAGCAGAATGATACCTGAAATTGCGTAAATAATCATCCTTTTTCCACGCCAGCCTAGTCGCCAATGACCAAAACAAGCAATACCAAAACTAATCCAAGCAAGGAAAGAGAAAATCGCTTTGTGCAGATTTTCTGGAGTCACCGCTTGTAATACATGATAAGTACCCGAAATTAAAGTCAGCGTCAGTAATGCTTCACCCATCGCAAATAAACAGAAGAAATGACGTTCTACTGCCATTAATGGTGGAACTGCTGGTGAAAATTGGATTTTACGTTTTTTCAAATTGCGGTCTAACCATACCAATTGGATCACATACAGCGTTGCAATAAAACAAACCGCATAGGTAAAGAGCGACAAGCCGATATGGAACAACATCAACATGTTCTGATTTAACAATTCAATAATAAATAATCTTTCCAATACGGTATCTCAATGGAATACCATTATCACATTGCTATGAAGAACTTTATTCTAACCATTATTATCGGTGTCGGTATAGCAGATTTGTTCTGTGTCGCACAATTGGGCAACAGGTTAGTATTTTAGTATATTTATAATGGCAAAAAAATCAGCCGTAAAATTCTGATATCTTGGCGGCTTTTGCCTGCGTCCAAGCAATTCATGATCTTGATCAATAAAAAATACATCAATTAAATTTTTTTTCTTTTTGGGATTGCACCAACACTTATTCTTCAGTATAGTCAACCCAGTTCTATTTTTAGATAAGGCTCAAAAA
>CABSXY010000152.1 GCA_902481695.1 uncultured Haemophilus sp.
CCAGATAAACCTAAAATCACTTCATCATCGCCCACTTGCTCTTTAATGCGAGCAACGGCATCTTCGATAATGTTTTCTGCTGTCCATTTGGTTTCGCAACCACAAATGTTCACCACGAAATTCATCAATAATTCCAAACCTTTTTTGGTATGGGTTACTTCAGGGTGGAATTGTACGCCGTAGAAACGACGATTTTCGTCAGACATTGCCGCAATTGGGCAAGTTGGAGTCGTACCGGTAACTTGGAAGTTTTCAGGTAAACGCGTTACTTTATCGCCATGGCTCATCCATACATCTAATTTGCTATCGCCATCATTTAAATGAGCGAAAAGTGCGGTTGGATTATCCATTAAAACAGAAGCATAGCCGAATTCACGATGATCAGAGGTCTCAGTTAAACCACCAAGTTGCATTGCCATGGTTTGCATGCCGTAGCAAATACCTAATACAGGCACGCCAGCATTAAATACGTATTCAGGTGCACGTGGGCTATTTTCTTCAGTGGTACTTTCTGGACCACCAGAAAGAATGATACCGTCTGGATTAAATTGACGAATTTGTTCTTCGGTTACATCCCACGCCCAAAGTTCGCAGTACACACCGATTTCACGCACACGACGTGCAATCAGTTGAGTATATTGTGAACCGAAGTCGAGGATCAGAATTTTATGATTGTGGATGTTTGTCATTTTTTTCTCTAAATTGTATTAATTTTCTTTAGTGGAAAGATATATACTTTGCGGTTATTTCCATTTTTATCTTTCTGAGTTTTCTTAATAATCGGCCCCGCTAATGTAACAACCCCTTCATAAATATATGAATTAGGTGCGTCGTTTTCGAATAAGTGTAGAGTAACATTGTTACTATCTGATTCCGATAAAGTTTTATTTTGAGAGCTTAGGGTTTGATCGCCAGTTAATCCCATCCCTGTTAAGTATAAAATATCATTTTCCCAGTAATTGATATACGTCTGTTGCCCATAAGTTTTGGTAACTAAAACAAGAGTTTTAGTTTTTAGAGATCTTCTCATACCACCTTGAGTTGAACATTTAAAAATATCGCATAATTCTTGGTTAGTTATTTTTTGTTTAACATTAGGGAGATGCATATAAAATACCTTTTATTTTAACCCATACGATAGTTTGGCGCTTCTTTAGTAATGGTTACGTCATGAACGTGGCTTTCTTTAATACCTGCACCACTGATGCGAACGAATTCTGCTTTCGTACGTAATTCTTCGATAGTTGCGCAGCCAGTTAAGCCCATGCAAGAACGTAAGCCACCCATTTGTTGGTGGATAATTTCTTTTAAGTAACCTTTATATGGAATACGGCCTTCAATACCTTCTGGTACGAGTTTGTCTGCAGCGTTATCAGATTGGAAGTAACGGTCTGATGATCCTTTCGCCATGGCACCTAATGAACCCATACCACGGTAAGATTTAAATGCACGACCTTGATAAAGTTCGATTTCACCTGGCGCTTCTTCAGTACCAGCAAACATTGACCCCACCATTACACAGCTCGCACCTGCTGCGATGGCTTTTGCAATGTCGCCAGAGAAACGGATACCACCGTCAGCGATAACTGGAATACCACGATCTTTTAATGCAGCCGCAGCATCTGCGATAGCGGTGATTTGTGGAACACCTACACCAGTCACGATACGAGTAGTACAAATAGAACCTGGTCCGATACCTACTTTCACTGCGCTTGCGCCTGCGTCTGCAAGTGCGATAGCACCTTCAGCCGTTGCTACGTTACCCGCAACGATAGGTAAGTTTGGATATTTTGCACGAGTTTCACGAACACGTTGTAATACGCCTTCTGAGTGACCGTGAGAAGAGTCAATTAACAACACATCTACGCCGGCTTTCACTAAAGCATCAATACGTTCTTCGTTACCTGGGCCTGCACCTACAGCCGCACCGACACGTAAACGACCAAATTCATCTTTACATGCGTTTGGTTTTTGTTCCGCTTTTTGGAAGTCTTTAACGGTGATCATGCCTTTTAATTTGAAAGCATCATCTACTACAAGTACTTTCTCTACACGGTTTTGATGCATTAATTCTAAAATTGTTTCACGGCTTGCACCTTCTTTTACGGTGACTAAGTCTTCTTTTTTTGTCATTAATTGTGAAACAGTTTTACTTAAATCTTTTACGAAACGCGTGTCACGGCCAGTGATGATACCGATTAAGTTATTTTCACCGTCTACAACAGGGTAGCCTGCGAAGCCGTTTTTCTTCACCATTTCAGCAAGTGCTGCAAGAGTTAAATCTGGAGAAACAGTCACAGGTTCAGAAACGATACCACTTTCGAATTTTTTCACTTTACGAACACGATCCGCTTGGCGTTCGATCGTCATATTTTTGTGAATAAAGCCGATGCCGCCTTCTTGTGCTAAAGAGATTGCTAATTTGGTTTCTGTGACAGTATCCATTGCAGCAGAAAGCATAGGAATATTTAAGCGAATTTCTTTGGTGAGTTGAGTTGAGAGGTTGGCAGTGTTCGGAAGAACAGTTGAATGAGCGGGGACGAGTAGAACGTCGTCAAAAGTCAGAGCTTCTTGTTTGATTCTAAGCATGGCAATATCTCGCTGTTAAAAATTGTGTCAAAAAATATTGCGGCGGGATTATACAGATTTTTCATGTGGTTGAAAATGAATTTTTTCGCTTTTATGGTAAGATTTGCCAAGGTTTTTATAAGAAGGAATGAATATGCCATCGTTATTGGATTGTTTGTCTGATTGCCAACCTAAAGTGCGGTCAGATTTGATGTTGTTTTTAAATATTACGTCAAATGAATTGGAGCAAGAAACGGCATTATTGAGAGAAGTGGGATTGAATATTCGAGAAGAAAATGAGGTTTATCAGCTTGTGCCAGAAATGCCTTTGTTAAATCCGCAAGCAATTTCGACCGCACTTTTTCCTTATTCCGTGCATTATCATCAAACCATTTCTTCAACAAATGAATTTATATCAAGACAAATTGAGCAATTAAAAAAAGGTGATTTGTGTTTGGCTGAATATCAAACAGCTGGGCGTGGGCGTCGTGGTCGCCAATGGCTTTCACCGTTTGCAGGCCAGTTAATTTTCAGTTTTTATTGGACTATCGATCCTAAAAAAGCATTGGATGGATTAAGTTTGGTGATTGGTTTAGCTATTGCAGAAGCGTTAAATGCGAAAGTGAAATGGCCAAATGATATTTTGCTTTCAGGGCGAAAACTAGGCGGCATCTTGGTGGAGATCATTAATCACAAGAATGGGTTGCTTAATTTAGTGGTTGGTATTGGGATCAATGTAAAATTGCCACAATCAACCGAAATTAGTCAGCCGTATGCACAGCTAACTGAACAGGATCCTGATATAGATCGTGAAACGATCCTTGTTGAAGTGATTCAACGTATTTATTCTCGATTAGCTCAATTTGAAGAAAAAGGCATTGATGAGGAATTCATGCAACAATGGATAAACCATAATGAATTTTTTGGTGATGAAGTGAATGTCTTTACTGAACAAGGTGCGATTTCAGGCATAGAGCAGGGAATTGATAAACGTGGTTATTTAAAAGTCATAACCGATGAAGGCGAGCGGTATTTTAATGCCGGAGAAGTTTCTTTAAGAAGGAAGTAACAAAAAGTAACAATAAGTGCGGTCAAAATTAACCGCACTTTTATATATGTACTAAACCACTTTCTGAATAAGCGATGAAATGTCGTCTGCAAATTTTTCATTTTTTGCCATTTGCTCAATTTCCTCAGCTGAATATTTTTCACCGTTATATACGACAACAATACTGAGATCATTAGGTTGCAAGAAATGCGTTTCACCGAACTCGGTATAACGAGTGGCGCCAATACTAATAATCGCTTGGTTAGGATAGTTTGCTTGTTCTAATAAAGAGGCAATATGATTCATCGGTCCTTCATCGGGTTGATTGTTCATTCTATCCACGATCCAATCTAATAATTGTTGGTGGAAATAGCTATAACCAATAGCAGGGCTGTCAATACCATACGTATTGAGCTCGCCATTTCGTTTATGGAAGCATGCAATACGATATTGATCAATTTCACTTCCCTGAATAAAGGAAGAAAGTGGAATCAGTTTTGGTGAAATGCCTTTACTTGCCGTACCCCAGTTTTTCTTTTCGCAGATTTTTTTCGCATTAGGGCGACGAATAGAGCAGTCATTATAGGCTGTAAAATAGCGAGGAATAATATGCTCAACTTGCTTTCCTTTATAGGTAAGATCACAAATAAGTGCAATTTCAGGTTCAATTTGAAGATTATCTGCGCCTTGTGGAAAATTAATTTGATTGTAACTTAAAGGAAAGGTAGAAAGAAAACCCGCCTTTTCACTTGGCACATAAAACGGGAAAATAGCTTTTGGTTGAATGGCATTTTCTGTTTTAACTTGAGTGAAATCAGCTGCTTCACCTGCTTGTTCTAAATGTCCCGCGAAATTACCTGCGACACCGAAACCAATCATTTGCTCAAAATTCATAACTACCTCATTAAAATGCCTACTCTTTGGAGGTAATTTACCTTGAATATTGAACAAAGACAATTCACTTTGATGATTAAATCATCAGACAAGAAAAAAATTGAATTTTTTTGTAAAAAAGCACTTGCAAAGAATTCTGAAAGTCCTATAATACGCCCCACACAACGACGCGCTGTTGTGACTCTTAAGAAAAACCGGTGCGTCGTTATTTTTTGCTCTTTAACAATATATCAGACAATCTGTGTGGGCACTTGTTGATTGACTTGTTTTAAAAATATTTTTTAATTTTGAAGTCTTAATAGGTGCTAACTAGAAATTCATAATACTTTTTTAAGTAGTGACATTTTATGTCAGCAGTATTGAGCGATTGAACTTGAATTGAAGAGTTTGATCATGGCTCAGAT
>CABSXY010000153.1 GCA_902481695.1 uncultured Haemophilus sp.
GTGCCATTTTCTACCGTTAATCTATAATTGATCGCACCGCCATTTAATTTAAATGAGAGATCAACAGATTGTCCATTCGCCTTCTTCGCTGCTTGATCTAGCACTCGGAATAATGACCATTCACCTGTACGACGAAGAGTTGATGTTTCTCCAGTTGATGTAACGAGCGTTAAGCTTGTTTCTACATCTTGGCGGGTCGTATTCGGCCAAATTAAACGACTTGCAAACGGTACCTCATGGCTATATTTCAGCAACTGACCATCAATATTAAATGTAGATGCCGTGAACTTACCAGAAAGCCCCAACGGTTTTAAGCTGAAAGAAATATTCACATTACCTGAAGCATCAAAATAATTTCGTTGAATATTTTGTAAATCCTGAAGTGCGGCTAAAAATGATGATGAAATCACACTTTCGCCATTCACTACAGAAAGTTCCGCATTATCTTCTAGGAAGAATTTTAAATAATCATTGTAAAAACGCTGCACACGTCCGTTTGGTCCAAAGAATTCACGGAAATCATCCAATGAAATATTTTCGCTCGCCTTACGATTTAATGGATAGCGATTTGCAATTCTACTCTTATAGAAGCTATACACATTACGATTCCATAGCGCATTAATTTCACTTAATGCCGTTTTTAATTCTAGTGTCCAAGCTTCATCTGCGACTCTATTTAATTGAGTTGAAAGTGGTTCAGCCATTTCATTCGCTAAACGTTTTAAATCAACAGTTGGATTTGTTCGTTCTAGATTAAGCTCGGCCATAATAGCTTTTAATGCCGTCTGAGATGGCTCCGGTGATTTCTGAATTGTCTGCATATAGAATTTTAGCTCAGACAATTTTTTCATTACCGTATCCATATGCGGCTGTCCTGCATCTGATGCGGCTTTTACCTCATTAACCAAAGGAGCAAAATGTTGTGTAATTTGTAATGATGCCATTTGATTTGCTGTAGCCACATTCGTATTTTCATTACTGTTTTCAGCATTAATTCCCGATAGACTTGGATAAATATCACTGTTCTTATCAATTAAATTAATCATTTTTTGTAATGGTTTTTCATTACTGGTTAAAGCATCTAATACATCTACCGCATGACGCAAATCAACAAAATGAATAATTTCTAAATTATTTAGTGCATCTTGCCATGTCTGAATGTAGTCCGCGATGTAACGCTCACGAATCTCTTCAGATAAATTGGCAAGTTCTTCTTTTGAATAATTCGTCGTTTGCTGTTTACCAAGCACCCAAGCATCTATCGCAGCAAGTTGTAGCAAATCCTGAGCCTTAGGATCATAAAAATCTTTATATGCCCAATCGCTAAATAGTTGACTAATTAATGTCACATACCAACTAATATTCTTATCTTTAAAGAATGTTTTAGGATCTTCAGTTGTAAAATCGGTTTTAAATATAGTGGTAAAAGTTTGCCCAATTTCAGCTTTCAAATCAGTGGCCGGCTGCAGTTCTGTATTTGCCAAAATTTTAAAGTTCTGGTAAACACGATCCGCCAATGGTAATTTGCTGTATTCCTGCTGTTTATCTGCAATTTTCTTATCAAACATGCTGAGATCTGGATCTACATGTTCCATTGCATAACTAAAATGAGCCATAAGCTGACGCTGAATATCTGGATTCTTAGGATAATTTTTTTGCAGATATTTCGTCATCCACTGCTCTGGAATTTTAACCTTTCTATTTGCCATATCGTCGATCATTCGATAAACACGCAATAGCTCAAGTCCTTCATTGCTATCTTCAGGTAAAGCGTCCATTTGCTCAATCAATCCCATCGCAATTTCAGGTAAAAAACGCTCCCCAAGGAATTTTTTATAGGCTTCACTTACTTTTCCACCTACTTTTTTACCTTGGTACAACCCAAAATCTTTAATTATAGGTAAGGCCTTTTCATAGTCTCCATCACCATATGTTGCCTGACGTAATATGTTCAATGGTTTTAATAAATTACGTCCTGTTGGATCCATGGATTGGCTAATATTCATCTGACGGAATTCTTCAGTCAATTTTAGAATTTTTACTGACGTTGTTTTATTTTGATAGAAGTAATTTTGCCATGTAGCTAAAACACAAATACCACAAACAGCCACCGCAACAGCACCTAGAATAAACTTACGTTTACTGCGTCGAATTTCTTTTTCGTTATCGCTAACAAGGCCCGCTTCAGGATAAATAATATTTTGAAAGAAATTATGCGTAAAATAGGTTCTTTGAGAACGTTCTGGCAAATAGCTCGGCACAACATGAGGTAAATCAAACTGCTTAGAAATGGCCGCTTGATAAAAATCCATCGGTATGCCTTCTTGGAAGATAGAAGAAAAATACACGCCACGAACATAAGGTGTGGTTGTGAAACGATCGCTCTCTAATATATCGCTAATAAATTGAAGCAGAATATTCTGCATACCTCCTAATTGGCGAGCATACATGTAAAGTGACTCTCGTTCCTCTTGTGAAATTGTTCCTGCTAATTTATCAAAAACAATTTCCTCGATCTCTTTAACAAAAGCGGCATAACTATCAGCCAACTCTTTCGTCCAATTATCGATTTGTTCATCTGTATTTAATGTGAAAGAAAAACCTAAATTTTTATGACGTTCAGATTGTTTCAAATCACTATAGAATGTTTCAAAACCCTCAATAAGATCGGCTTTGTTTAAAATAACATAAACGGGTATACGCGCCCCAAACTGTTCAGTTACTTCACGGATTCGGTTGCGTAATATAACAGCTAATGCTTGTCTATCACTGTGATTTGATGCAATTAGCTTTGGAAGATCGACAACTAAAATAATGCCATTAATTGGTCTTTGTGGACGAACATCATTAATCCAATCAAGTAAATGTGACCATAATCCTTTTGCAATTTTGCCATCAGGATCTCGTTCCGTACCTAACTGCTGAATCATTCCGCCTTCAGGATCAAGCAAAATTGCATCATCACTAGCCCACCAGTCAATTTGATATAAAGAGTTCTCGCGCATATAACGCTTAGACGTTCTTTCTACCGCGGTAAGAGTAAATTTCTGGTTCGAGCGATTAATAAAGCTTGTTTTACCTGCTTCATCAGAACCGAGAACCATATACCATGGAAGCTGATAAATGTAATCTTTATTAGATAAATGATTTTTAAGTGCTTCAGCCATCAGCTCAAGGCTGTCATCTTGATCCTTGATATAAGGGAGAATAATGTCTTTTTCCTCTTGCTCTTTCTCTAAATCATTTTTTTCTTTGTTTAAGCGAGCATTCTTGAGCTGAAGTTTCAAAATGGCAATAACTGCTAAAGTAAGCAAAACAACAACGGTGGCAATAATTCGACTGCCCATTCCAACTTGTTTCGCTAATTCATAATCCCAGCCGTTTTCATTTGAAATACCAGTGAAACTCCAAGACGTACCATAAGTCCAAATTCCGACAAAAATAAGAATTAGACCTAATGTAAGTAATACAGGAAGTGAATTTCTAAGAAGTGAAAAAATAGGACGCGTAAACTGGCGAAAAATTCCTAATAATTGGTTCAAATAATTCATTCATTATCCTTTAATAATTTATCTTTTAATTGTTCTATTTGAGTAAAAAAAGTACTATCCCACTCTTCAACTGTATATTTTTTACAGTGATTAATCAGTTCACACAGCTCATTAAGCGCAATCGATAACATATCCTCTTTTAAGAAAAAACGTATTTTCTCAAATTGTAAATAATGCTTTGTTCTAACATCAATCACTGATTTTAACTGTTCATCAATTTTTTTCAGAACAGACACAAAACCCTCAGTCGAATAAAGTTCATCAAGATCACTCTCTAATGAGTTTTGTACAGAAGCTTGAGTGCTTACATTCACACTATTATTATCGGAAAGCCAATCCGAAACAATATCACTCAAAAAAGGCTCACCATTTTGGAATTTTGCTAAATGAAATGTAGGAAACTTATTAACAAATTGTTCGGTTACACTTCTTATCGTTTCTGCTACCTCTTTAAATTTTAAAGCTTGACAACATTTTGCAGATAAATAACTCCCTTCAATCCAGTATGGGCTCGTTGTTAATGTTTTTTCAATACGATTTAATAACTCCACACTTGGTGATGAAACAACTAGCTCCCGATAATCACTTACTTTATCAAGTGGAACCGATTGCATGGCTGTAATACCTTGACTATTCATCTCTGGTAATTGGGTAATACTATGCCATAGTCCAAATCGACGGCTTATGTAACCCAATATCGATGAAGGCTGTAATTCACAAGTGGTATCTGCAACTTGAAAGTAAAATTGTTTTAATTGACGAGCATTTGTCAGTTCAAATTTATTTACGTCAGGAATATTTAAAGAAACTTTCTCAGCAGAAACTTGGCTAGCAGTGATTGGTGCATCTGTAGCCATTTGGTCTGGTGCGACTTTATTCTCTTCTTTTGTCTGAGAGTTCACAACAAAATCTGACCGCTCTTTTACGAAACGCCGTAATCGAGATAAAGTAGATTCAACACTAGGAAGTTTTTCACTTAATTGAAGCGAAAGCACCTCTATAAATTTGTCTATCTGCTCATTTTCTACTACCGTAAATCTTACATCTGTATTAATTGATGCTGCATTTTCAAGACGTTCAAAAATAAGTGTAATGAACTTTCCTTTAAAACGATTAATTGTATTATCGGTTGAAGGCTTAGGGTAAGCATTAAAAAGAAACTTCTTATTGAATTCTGAGAACAATGATAGAAAGTCAACAAGATTAGACTTAAATCCTTTATAAAGTAAGGCATAACCTAGATATTGTAAAACTTTATAATCTTTACAAGACTCAGATAAATACCGATGAGAATTTGAAATAATCCCTTCCCAATCAATCGTATCATGCTGCAACGAACCAAACTTCATGACTTGCTCATC
>CABSXY010000154.1 GCA_902481695.1 uncultured Haemophilus sp.
ATTTTTTAAGCCAAATTGTTGAACGTATTTATTCATGGTATCAACAAAGTTAGCCACGGTACCCGAAATATGTTCAGCTACAGCAACACAGGCATCATTACCAGAAACAATGATAATCCCTTTGTTTAAATCACCCACAGACACTTGTTGATTTAAATTTAAGAACATTTTTGATGAATCAGGGAAATTTCTACCCCAAGCGCTTTCGCTAATTGTCACCATATCTTCATTATGAATTTTACCTTGTTTTAATGCTGCACCAACCACGTAGCTTGTCATCATTTTGGTTAATGAGGCAGGGTATTGGCGTTGGTCTGGGTTAAGTGATGCAAGTACCGCACCAGAATTGTAATCCATTAAAACATAAGTTTGCGCATTCACTTCCGGTACTGCGATACCGTATTGAATATCTTCAGCGGCAGCAAATGTTGA
This sequence comes from uncultured Haemophilus sp., assembly GCA_902481695.1. Taxonomy (GTDB): domain Bacteria; phylum Pseudomonadota; class Gammaproteobacteria; order Enterobacterales; family Pasteurellaceae; genus Haemophilus_D. The sequence continues at coordinate 433 of CABSXY010000154.1, forward strand.
TGCTGTTATTAATCCCGAGAAGAGTACAATTTTTTTCAATTTTGCAGATTGTTTTAACATAGCATTTCCTTTAATAGCTTATTGGTTTTTATAAGTATAAACGATTACGGGCTGTCCATTGATCGTTTTTTGTAGTTTTGTTTTTAATTGATTTATATCCGCTTGATCCGCAATTGGTCCAAAATGGATTTCATAGTTTTGCCCATTTTGGTTAATTTCGGTTTTTATGTCGTCTAACGCGAGTTTTGTGATGATGCTTTCTGCTTGGCTTTTTGACGACAGCGCGAGTAGTTTTATCTTGAAGACAGTCTTTGCATCGTTTGTGCTGTCTAAGTTTTGATTTTTTTTTTCGTTATTTTTATTGATCACTAAACGATCACTGGCTTCTTGCGTTTTAGCATGTTTAGCCAGTGTTTTTGCCCCAGCCCCTGAAATTTGGCCTTTATGATCTACATGTAAGGCTTCAATTCTTACTTGCCCTGTACCACGAGCAATAAGGCCTAATTCTTTTGCGGCAGAATGGGATAAGTCAATGATGCGTTTCTCACTAAACGGACCGCGATCATTAATTCGTACAATCACTTTGCGATTATTATGCAAGTTTGTGACAACTGCATAAGAGTTTAACGGTAACGTTTTATGGGCTGCAGTGAAAAGTGCCGAATTATAGCGTTCACCATTAGCTGTTTTACGACCATTAAATTTATGGTGGTAATAGCTTGCCGTTCCTTCTTTTGAATAGGATTTCGCTTCTTCACCTTGTGTGGTATATGTTTTACCATTCACTTCATAGCTTTGTGGCGCTTGAACGGTCGTAGTAATCGACAGCGAATCCCCTTGAATACCATACATTTTTTGCGTATCGGCAAAAGCAGAAAAACTTGAGCTGCTTATCAAGGTGAAAAGTGCGGTCGTTTTTAAGATGTTTTTTAATGTCATACTTATTACTTTCAAGATTATCGGTGCTCTTCATAAGAAAGCCAAAAGGGAAATTAGTTCCCTTTCATAAAGCGAGGTTTATGAGTATGAATAGACATCACCAAACCAAAGCTCGCCATAATGGCCACATATGAAGTACCGCCGTAGCTAAAGAGTGGTAAAGGCACCCCTACAACAGGCAAAATGCCACTCACCATACCAATATTCACGAAGACATAAACGAAGAATATCAGTGTGGTTGCACCAGCAAGAATACGCCCGAAAGAGGTTTCTGCGCTTACTGCAATTATTAAGCCACGGATAATAATAAACAAATAAATTGCCATCAGAATAAGAAAACCGACCATTCCATGTTCTTCACTCATCACGGCAAAAATAAAATCAGTGTGTGGTTCAGGCAAAAATTCTAATTGGGATTGTGTCCCTTGCATCCATCCTTTGCCAGATATACCGCCTGAACCGATAGCAATTTTGGATTGCAAAATATGGTAGCCGGCCCCAAGTGGATCTTTCTCGGGGTCAAGTAAGGTTAATACACGCATGCGTTGGTAGTCATGCATTAAATACATCCACATGATAGGAATAAATGCCGCTAAGCCAACTAATGCAGCAAGAATAAGCCACCAACTCATCCCTGCTAAGAATACCACGAATAAGCCTGATGCACTAACCAGAATTGATGTGCCTAAGTCTGGTTGAATAGCCACAAGTAAAGTTGGCACAATAATCATGGCGATAGCAATAAAGGTTTCGCTCATTTTCGGTGGTAATGGACGGTTACCTAAATATACCGCCACCATTAATGGTACCGCAAGTTTGACTATTTCAGAAGGTTGAAAACGAATGAACCCAAGATCTAACCAACGTTGCGCCCCTTTACTGGTTGTACCGATAGCATCAACCAAGATCAGCATGATAAAACCCACCAAATATAAGTAAGGAGCGAGTCGCTGATAAAATTTAGGGGGAAGTTGCGCCATAATCATCATCACAGCAAAACCTAATATGACCTGAATAATACGATTTTGGAACATGACTTCACTGGCGCCTGATGCACTATAAAGCACAAGCATGCCATAAGCCGTAATAGCGGCTAATCCGATAAATAATAAAAAATCAATATGTAAGCGTTGCCATAATCGCAAGCATAAAGGCACTTTTTCTTCCATTATTCATTCTCACTTGGTTGAGATTCTAGTGCTGGCGCATCTAAATCAGTTTGGTCCGTCTTTTTCACTTTGTCAGCATTTTCTTGACGTTCAATTTGTGGCAAGCGTTTATTCAAGTAGAAATCCATAATTTGGCGAACGATCGGTGCCGCATTACTTGAACCGCCGCCCGCATTTTCTAAAATAATGGTGACAACTAATTTCGGATCTTCATAAGGCGCATAAGCCGTGAACCAAGCATGGTCATGGAGTTCTTTTTTCAATCCCGCTGCATTATATTTTTGGTTTTCTTTTAAGCTGAATACCTGTGCGGTACCCGATTTTCCTGCTACATGGTAATTTGTGCCGATAAAGGCTTTTCGTCCTGTCCCTGCACCTGAGTTTACCACATTGAACATCCCGCGCTTAGCCGCATCCCAATAAGCTTGTTTCGGCTCGGTAATATCTTCATATAAAAGTGGGTCTTGATACGGCTCAATGGTGGCACCTTCAACGGATTTCATTAAATGTGGCGTATGAATTTTACCGTTATTGACCACAATAGAGGTCGCTTTTGCCACTTGTAATGGTGTCGCTGTCCAATAACCTTGACCAATCCCCACAGAGATTGTATCGCCTTGTACCCAAGGTTTTTTATAACGTTTTTGTTTCCATTCTTTACTCGGCATATTGGCCGTGGCTTCTTCTTGAATTTCAATACCTGTCGGCATACCAAACCCAAAACGTTTCATCCACATGGAGAAACGATCAATACCTAAATTAAAGGCGGTTTGATAGAAGAAGGTATCCGATGATTCAGTAATGGCTTTGTTTAAATCCGTATAACCATGCCCTGTTTTTTTCCAATCTCGGAAACGTTTTGTTGAGTTTGGCAATGTCCAGTAGCCTGGGTCAAAAATTGTGGTATTAGGCGTAATCACCCCTTCAGTTAATGCCGCAACAGCAACGAATGGTTTTACAGTAGAGGCAGGCGGGTACACACCTTGTGTCGCACGACTATAAAGCGGTCGAGTAGGATCTTCTAGTAAACGTTTGTAATCACTGGAAGAAATGCCATCGACGAATAAATTATTGTCATAGCTTGGGGTTGAAACCATCGCTAATACACTATTATCTTTCGGATCAAGCACAACAACAGCGCCTTTTTGACCTGAAAGGAGCGACATAATATAGCGTTGAAGGGTAAAATCGATAGTCAGATGAATACTTTTACCTGCGGTGGCGGGTTGCTCACGTAATTTACGAATAACTTTCCCACGGTTATTAATTTCCACCTCTTCGAAGCCGGTTGTACCATGGAGTTGTTCTTCGTAATAACGTTCAATACCCAGTTTCCCCATGTCCGTAGAACCGGAATAGTTAGCAAATTTTTCTTCTTTTTTCAGGCGCTCAACATCTCGGTCATTAATGCGTCCAACATAACCCAAAATATGAGTCATGGCTTCGCCATATAGGTAATTTCGTTTGAAATAAGGACGTACATCAAGGCTTGGATATTTATATTGATTTACTGCAAAACGGGCGATTTGTTCTTCCGTTAAGCTTGGTTTGAGTAAAATGGGTGTATAACGTGTGCCGCGGCGACGTTCTTTTTTGAAATGCTCAATGTCTTCGTCTGTGAGCCCCACAACATAGCGCAATTCTTCAAAAGTGCGGTCTAAATTTTCGGTTTTTTCTGGCACGATATATAAGCCGAAAAAGGTGAGATTTTCCGCTAGTAGTTCACCATAACGATCGTAAATTAATCCGCGAGTAGGAGGTAATGGAAGTAATTTAATGCGGTTACCGTTAGAGCGAGTTTGATACGTTTCGTAACTCACCACTTGAAGGTGGTAAATATTGGCAAATAATACGCCACTTAGGGCTAAAATACCGATGAATGCCACCAATGTTCGACGTGCAAACAAGTTCCGCTCCGCTTTTTTATCGCGGATCGGTTCGTTGGTTGGGGCAGCAAAAAATTTCTTTAAATTCATCGGTAATGTAACGCGTTATTCTCTGTGATAAGGATGATTTGTGGTTAGTGACCAGGCACGGTATAAGCTTTCTGCCACCACAACACGCACTAATGGATGTGGCATTGTGAGCGGTGAAAGTGACCAACTTTGTTCTGCCGCAGCTTTACATTCAGGGGATAAACCTTCAGGTCCGCCAATAAGCAAGCATACATCACGACCATCATTTTTCCAGCCTTCTAGTTGCTCTGCGAGCTGTGGCGTTGTCCAAGGTTTGCCTGGGATATCTAATGTCACCACTTTGCCTTTTCCGCAAGCGGCAAGCATTGCTTTACCTTCTTGTTCTAAGATGCGTTTAATATCCGCATTTTTTCCACGCTTGCCT
>CABSXY010000155.1 GCA_902481695.1 uncultured Haemophilus sp.
ATGCGACCCATGTCGATTAGTATCGAACGTGTCGTGGAATTTTTTATAACGCTTTCGTCATTTAGGAAAACAAATGAACTATCAAGATAAAAGCCTTCAATCCTTAAAACTCGGTCAAGCAACAGAATATGCTGCGAATTATGACCGCACTTTATTACAACCCGTGCCTCGAAAACTCAATCGTGATGGCTTAGGCATAACCGAACAGCAGCCATTTACCCAAGGCGCTGATATTTGGACAGCCTATGAAATTTCTTGGTTAAATCCAAAAGGCTTACCGCAAGTGGCTATTGCCGATGTGGAAATTGATTATCGCAGTGAAAATTTAATTGAATCGAAAAGCTTTAAACTCTATTTAAATAGTTTTAATCAAAGCAAATTTACTGATTTTGCTAGCGTAGAACGCACTATGCGTGAAGATCTAAGTACTTGCGCTCAAGGTGAAGTCAAAGTGCGTTTACATCCATTATCTCACTATCAAGGGCAAGGTATTGATACTTTAACGGGCGATTGCATTGATGATCAGGATATCGAAATCCACAGCTACGAATTTAATGCAGACATTTTGCAAAATTGTACGTCCGATAACGTGGTGGAAGAAAGCTTAGTAAGCCATTTATTGAAATCTAATTGTCTTATCACCAGTCAGCCCGATTGGGGAACCGTGCAAATTCATTATGTGGGTAAACAAATCGATCGCGAAAAACTTCTCCGTTATATCGTGTCTTTCCGTCAACATAATGAGTTTCACGAGCAGTGTGTTGAGCGTATTTTCTGTGATTTGATGCATTACGCCAAACCAGAAAAACTCACCGTCTATGCGCGTTATACGCGCCGTGGTGGACTGGATATTAATCCATTCCGTTCTAACTTTGAGGAAATTCCACAAAATTTACGCTTGGCAAGACAATAAGTCACAAAACAAAAGTGCGGTTAAAATCAACCGCACTTTTATTTTACACATGTCGTAAATCGTGAGCTTGTTGCAATAACTGACGACTCTCTTGTAAGAATTGATTAGAATATTCTCCAAACCATTCTCTCACTTGATGGAAAGCATCAATAAATCCTTGGCGATCGCCTTTTTCAAAGAATTGTAACGCCTCTTCATAAGTTTGTTTCAAGCTTTCAATCACATATAAATTTTCTGGCTTATCCATAATAATATCGGCATAAAGTGCCGCATCTTGGGCAAATAGGCGACCAATCATGGCTAATTCCAAACGATAAATCGGGGAAGATAATGCCAATAAATTGCTTAAATTGACAGGCTGTTTAGAAAGATGCAGGCCATTCGCGAAGGTAGAAAAGTGACGTAATGCTTGAATGTACGTCATATTGTGATCATGCTCAGCAGCATCAATTTGGTAAATTTTTGCACCCCAGATTTGAATTTGCTCCAGTAACCATTCATAACGCTCACTAAAGCGCCCATCACAACGCACAACCACTTGTTTTGCCATGCTTGCAATATCAGGACCAAACATTGGATGCAGCCCAACTACTGCCCCTTTATGCACCTCTAACATTTTAGCTAATGGTGCTCGTTTCACGGAGGTGAGATCCGACAATAGCATATTTTCCGTTAAATAAGGTTTTAAACGTTCTATTGTTTCTAACGTGTGATCAATCGGCACTGAGACAATAACAACATCCGCATTCGTTAAAATGCGTTCTGCCACATCCCAATCATCTCGGTCTAAAATAGAAATAGGATAACCAGAAGCACGCAAATAGCGGGCAAATAACTGCCCCATTTTTCCGTAACCACCGACGATAACAATTTTGTTAATGGCTGGATTCAGGGTTTTAAAACCAAATTGATTTTCATTGGAGTAAGACTCACGCATGAAACGACGTAGCACATCTTCAATAAGTTGTGGAGAGATTCCCGCTTTCGCCGCTTCTTCTCGGCGTGCTTGTAACATGGCTAATTCACGATCTGGTGCATAAATCGGCAAACCTTTTTCGTGCTTTACTTCGCCGACTCGGGTCACCAATTCGAGGCGTTTAGCAAAAAGTTGAATCAGTTCACGATCGAGCGCATCAATTTCCTGACGTAAATGATTAAGGGCATCCATAATTCACCTGTAATATCTTATTTACATAAATTGCAATTAAAAGGTTACAGGTGAGATTACTGGAATTAAAAAAGAAAGGCAAATAGTTAGAGAGATTGTGTAATCAAACGTTGCGGACGAATTACATTGTTATCATCGATAAGTGCCACGCCCAAAAAGATATTCTTGTCAGAAAACAACCGCACTTGACCATGTAATTTGGCTTCATTAGCAAATTTGACTCGTTGTCCAAAGCCAATACCTTTACTTTGCTCGGCATTTAGCTGTAATGCAGGTAATTTACTGACCGCTGTATCTGTCGGTAAAAGATGTTGATCAACTTGTGCAAGATCGCCTTGCTCTGCAAGCGCCTGCAATGCATCCCATGTCATCATCTTTTCTGTTGGATAATCCGCAACCGCAGTTCGACGTAACACTGTCACATGAGCACCACAACCTAACACTTCACCTAAATCATCCACTAATGTACGGATATAGGTTCCTTTCGAACAATGCACTTCTAAGGTTAGAAAAGGGGCTTGATACTCGATAAAGTTTAGCTCAAAAATCGTAATAGGACGGGCCTCACGTTCTACCGTAATGCCTGCGCGAGCATACTCATACAACGGTTTCCCATTGTGCTTTAATGCAGAAAACATGGTCGGTACTTGCAAAATATCACCACGGAATTGTTCAAGTGCGGTCAAAATTTGTGATGTTTCCACATTGACAGGACGCGTTTCGACCACTTGTCCTTCTGCATCCGAGGTATCCGTACGTTCACCTAATTTTGCTGTAACCACATAGCGTTTATCTGCATCTAATAAGAATTGGGAAAACTTTGTCGCTTCGCCTAAGCAAATAGGCAACATACCGGTTGCTAATGGATCGAGCGCACCGGTATGTCCAGCTTTATTCGCTTGGAATACGCGTTTCACTTTTTGCATAATGTCATTTGATGACATGCCTTGTGGTTTATCTAATAAAAATACACCATCAATATCACGCCCACGCTTGCGAGGTCTCGACATTAGTCATTTTCCTCAACGTGTTTTTTTTCGTCTTCACGTACTACGTTTGTTACTAAATTAGACATACGCATCCCTTCAACTAAGGATTGATCGTAGAAGAAACGAATTTCCGGCACAATGCGTAAGCGCATTGCTTTACCCACTAATGAACGGATATAAGGTGCTGCTTTTTCTAACCCTTTCATGCCCTGTGCAATCGCCACTTCATCATGATCAAACAAAAATGTGACAAACACTTTTGCATAAGCTAAATCGCTTGATACTTCCACATCAGACACGGTTACCATGCCAATACGGGGATCTTTCACTTCACGTTGCAAAATGATGGCGATTTCTTTTTGTAATTCTTGTGCAACGCGATCGCTGCGTTTAAATTCTCTTGCCATAATATTTCTCTTACTAAGTAAGTATTACCTACATTTATTTGGTTACAAATTATTTCTCTGATTTGGTTTTATTTCGGCGAAGAAGAAAACCGATCCCCACGCCAATGAGGCCTGCGATAACATTCACTATGACATCCATCTCAACAACAACTAGACTCCAGTCTGCCCCTCGTTCTTCATAGGATAACTGGGCATGATAAATGCTTGCAATCCAAAAACAAAGTTTTACAGCAATAGGGATCATTAGAAATTTCCATTTCTTCTGCCCAAACCCATAAGCAACCAAAATAGCATTGATAGCCGCCCAACCAAACATTGATTCCATTTTTAGCTCCAATGACAAAAGCGGTCAAAAATACGTTGAATTTTGACCGCTCTTTTTATCGATTAGATTGAACGCTTAATTTCAACGACTTCAAACACCTCGATTTGGTCGCCAACTTTTACGTCATTGTAGTTTTTAACGCCGATACCACATTCCATACCATTACGGACTTCAGCAACGTCATCTTTAAAGCGACGGAGAGATTCCAATTCACCTTCAAAGATTACCACGTTATCACGTAATACTCGGATTGGATTGTTACGTTTTACTACACCTTCGGTCACCATACAACCCGCGATTGCACCGAATTTCGGATGTTTGAACACATCACGCACTTCAGCCAAGCCAATGATTTCCTGTTTGAATTCAGGTTGTAACATACCGCTCATCGCGGCTTTCACATCATTTAAGAGTTCATAAATGATAGAATAATAACGAAGGTCAATATTTTCTGCTTCGATAATACGACGAGCAGAAGCGTCCGCACGTACGTTAAAGCCAACAATAATCGCATTAGAGGCTGCCGCTAGGGTTGCATCAGTTTCAGAAATACCACCGACACCAGAACCAACAACTTTCACTTTCACTTCATCAGTAGAAAGATCTTGTAATGATTGAATAATCGCTTCCACAGAACCCTGTACGTCTGCTTTCACGATGACATTCAGTTCAGCAACATCACCTTCAGCCATATTACTAAACATATTTTCAAGTTTCGCTTTTTGCTGACGAGCAAGTTTCACTTCACGGAACTTACCTTGACGGTGTAACGCCACTTCACGTGCTTTTTTCTCATCACGTACTACAGTTGCTTCATCACCCGCTGCAGGTACACCAGAAAGACCTAACACCTCAACCGGGATTGATGGGCCTGCTTCATCGATTTCTTTACCGTTTTCATCGCGCATTGCACGAACACGACCGTATTCAAAACCGCAAAGTACGATATCACCTTTACGTAAGGTACCAGATTGAACAAGAATGGTTGCAACCGGACCACGACCTTTATCAAGGTAAGATTCAATCACTACACCGCTTGCCATGCCG
>CABSXY010000156.1 GCA_902481695.1 uncultured Haemophilus sp.
TGAACCGGCCTTTACTGAACATTCCCCTTATCATCCGAGTAGCCCTTATTCAGCCTCAAAAGCAGCGAGTGACCATTTGGTGCATGCTTGGCATTGCACTTATGGTTTGCCGGTGATTATCACAAACAGTTCCAATAACTATGGGGCTTATCAACACGCTGAAAAGCTTATCCCTTTAATGATTTCAAATGCTGTGATGGGGAAGCCTTTGCCGATTTATGGTGATGGGCGGCAAATTCGTGATTGGTTATTTGTGGAAGATCATGTTCAAGCTTTATATTTAGTTTTGACAAAAGGTCGAGTCGGGGGAAACTATAATATCGGTGGAAATTGTGAAAAAACAAACCTTGAAGTGGTTAAAACCATTTGCCAATTACTCGAAGAACTTGCGCTAAATAAGCCTAATCACATTAAGTATTACGAAGATTTAATGACTTTTGTAAAAGACCGACCAGGTCACGATGTACGATATTCATTGGATTGTTCTAAAATTCATGCAGAATTAGGTTGGCAACCTCAAATAACCTTTGAACAAGGACTTCGTCAAACGGTAAAATGGTACCTAGAGAATGATAGATAAATAAAGGAGAAGAACCACATGCAAATTACATTATCAACTACTCCCTCTTCGGAGAGTTGGGGCAAAAATGCCATTTTAAGTTTTAATCAAGATCAAGCCGTTATTCATCTTAAAGATGATGAAAAATCGAACCTTATTTTAGTGCAAAAAGCCGCACGCAAGTTACGTGGACAAGGCATTAAAGACGTTGAACTTGTGGGTGATGCATGGGAATTAGAAAATTGCTGGGCATTTTATCAAGGTTTTTACTCGGCGAAGCAAGATTATTCGATTGAATTTCCTCATTTGGATGACGAGCCACAAGATGAGTTATTAGCGCGTATTGAATGTGGTGATTTTGTACGTGGGATTATTAATGAACCGGCACAAACTCTTACTCCAATTAAATTAGCTGAACGCGCGGCTGAGTTTATTTCTAAACAAGCCGAAAGTTATGCCGATAAAAGTGCGGTCAGTTTTCAAATCATTTCTGGCGAAGCGTTAAAAGAGCAAGACTATCACGGGATCTTTTCTGTGGGTCGCGGGTCTATTAATCCGCCAGCCATGCTGCAATTAGATTTTAACCCGACTAATGATCCCAATGAGCCCGTATTAGCCTGTCTAGTGGGTAAAGGTATTACTTTTGATAGTGGCGGTTACAGCATCAAACCAAGTGATGGCATGAGTACCATGCGTACCGATATGGGTGGCGCTGCGTTATTAACAGGCGCGTTAGGGTTTGCTATTGCGCACGGTTTAAATCAACGAGTAAAACTCTATTTATGCTGTGCAGAAAACTTGGTGAGCGGTAATGCATTCAAATTGGGTGATATCATCACGTATAAAAATGGTGTAACCGCTGAAATTTTAAATACTGATGCGGAAGGGCGTTTAGTATTAGCAGACGGTTTAATTGAAGCCGATAGCCAAAATCCACAATTTATTGTCGATTGTGCAACCTTAACTGGTGCGGCGAAAGTAGCAGTGGGTAATGATTACCACAGTGTGCTTTCTATGGATGATGCGTTGGTAAATAGCTTATTCCAAGCCGCCAAAGAAGAAAATGAACCGTTCTGGCGTTTGCCTTTTGAGGATTTCCATCGTAGCCAAATCACGTCTTCTTTTGCGGATATTGCAAATACAGGCACAGCGCCAGTTGTCGCGGGCGCAAGTACTGCAACGGCATTTTTATCGTATTTTGTGAAAAACTATCAACAACGTTGGTTGCATATTGATTGTTCGGCCACTTATCGTAAATCTGGCAGTGATTTATGGGCGGTTGGTGCAACCGGAATCGGTGTGAAAACTTTAGCAAATTTATTAGTAACGAAAGCAAGTTAAGTAGGATTTTATGACAGAACGTACTTTTTCAATTATCAAACCCGATGCAGTAAAGCGTAATCTAATTGGTGCTATTTTAGGGCGTTTTGAATCTCAGGGATTCCGTGTTGTTGCACTTAAAATGGTGCAATTAACCAAAGAACAAGCGGAAGGTTTCTATGCGGAACATCAAGGTAAACCGTTTTTTGAGCCGTTGGTGGAGTATATGCTCTCTGGCCCGATAGTGGTTTCTGTATTGGAAAAAGAAAATGCCGTGAAAGATTACCGCACTTTGATTGGTGCAACGAATCCGGCTGAGGCGGCAGAAGGTACTATCCGTAAAGACTTCGCGTTAAGCCAGCGTGAAAACTCTGTTCATGGTTCTGATAGCGTTGAAAGCGCAAAACGAGAAATTGCTTATTTCTTCGTAGATTCAGAAATCCAGCCATAATTCATTTCTATAAAAAAGCACTTAGTAAATCGCTAAGTGCTTTTATTTTTATTGCTTTTCAATTTTTGAGATAGTCTTTTTCATTGGATCAATTTCAGCCCTAATATGAAAGGCTTTTGCCAAATTCTCCGCATTCAACACGGCTTGCGTTTCACCTACAGCTAACAATTTTCCTTGTTCTAATAGAACAATTTCATCACAAAATTGATAAGCCAATGAAAGGTGATGAATTGCGACGATGCATGTGTGTTGTGGTGTGAGTGATTTAAGCTGTTCCATCATATCAATTTGATAATAAGGGTCGAGTGGCGCAATCGGCTCGTCCACCAATAAAACAGGGGATTCTTTAATACTGCAACGAGCAAGTTGTACTCGTGCTTTTTCGCCTCCAGAAAGTTGTTGAAATGGCTTATCGAGTAAATGAGTTACCGCAAATTTTTCTGAAAACGCTTGAATTTTTGACCGCTCTTTTTCTTTTGGTAGTGGAGCTGCTAAGCCTAATGCAATCACATCATAAACGGATAAATCCCAATGAATTTGCGTATTTTGTGCGAGGTAAGCAATGTGTTGGCTTTTTTCAGTTGCATTCATTTTACTTAATGGCTGATCATCAAACCAAATTTCACCTTGTTTGAGGGACAAGATACCCGCAATGGTTTTCAATAAGGTAGATTTTCCCGCACCATTGGCGCCCATAATACCAATCAATTTACCTGATGGAAGCGTACAGTTGATGTCATTTAAGCAATAGGATTGGGTGAGTTTTTCAATTCTAATCATAAATTTTTCTCTGTTGCGTTAATAACATCCAAATCAAGCAAGGGGCACCAATAAGCGCAGTCAATGTGCCGATGTAAATATGTGAAAACAGTGGGATATATAAAATAGCCAAATCAGCCAATAAGAGCAGTAAAGCCCCAATTAACGCACTGGTGAGATAAAGCTGTGATGGGCGAGTTTTCAGTAAAATACGGGCGAAGTGTGGCGCGATTAAGCCGATAAAGCCAATAGTACCGGTTTGCGGAATGGTCGCACCGACTAATAAAGCTACGCCAAAGGTGCTGATGAAAAAGCTACGTTTCGGATCCACACCCATGGTGCTCGCCGTTTCTTCACCAAAGGTGAGTAAATCTAGGTATCGGCGAGTGTGGTATAAACAGAAAATCCCCGCCAGAACAATCGGGAGTGAAATTAGCAAAGTATCTAATTTAGCCCACATCAACGAGCCTTGTAGCCAACGATAAAGTTCAGCTAATGCCCATGGGCTTTCCGCGTTGGAGAGCAGTAATGCGATTGCTGATCCAAGCAACATATTGATCGCTAAGCCACTTAGAATCATCATCGTAGTGCCGTAGTTTTTGGCGATCAAATACACGATTAAAAAACTTAAAAGCGCACCAATCACACCACCGACTAAGAGCAGTGAAAACGGCACGGCAAAATAGTAAAGGATAAATACACTAGCCGCTGTGGCTCCAGAACTACTACCAAGTAAGCCTGGACTCGCTAATGGATTTTGGAAAATACCTTGCATCGCATTGCCGGCAATCGCTAGGCTAGCGCCAGTCAATAAAGCTAAACCAATGCGTGGAAAACGAATATCCCACAGCACAATTGAGCGCATATCGGTGAGCACGCCATCCGCATTTTTGAGATGGGCAAAATCGCCTAGCTGATGATAAATCGCAAACCCGCTAATCAACAGCAACGCGAAGAAAAGTGCGGTATTTAATTTGAGTGTTTTGGTCAATGATCAATTTCCTATGTAATCCAAATATCATTTGTTAATTTGATTTTGTCAAATCTCCCCTAACCCCTCTTTGCTAAAGAGGGGGATTATAGTGTCGGGATTTATAATTCTGATGTTTTATTCTAATCATTTATACATAAAGACATATAAATATGCCATCTAGGGTTAATTTAATAATGAAATTCCCCTCTTTAGCAAAGAGGGGTTAGGGGAGATTTGTCAGCGACATTATTTTAACTGTTGATAAATCTTCTCCGCCCCTTGCCACACGCCGTGATCGAAACAATAGGTATATTTCATTGGGATGCTTACAAGCGGTTGGTTTTTGAAAAACTCTTGCAACATAGGGTGGTGCAGTAATTCAGCTTGTGCATTGTAACCTTGTTTGTCGGTCAGTGAAATGAGCACATTCGGTTGGGTTAAAATCACTTTTTCTAATGAGAAATTTTGTGCGGTAAGTGGCATTTTTAACGGTGTTAATCCGAGTAAATTTAACAGCACAGGATATTGTGGGTAATAACTTTCTACCACACCTGTTTCCGATAAAATCAGTGTGTCAGTAAGCGGTCGATTTAAGTGAAAGTTTTGCGATTTGAGTTTTGTTACTAAATCAGTCGCCTTTTGCTCATTCCCCAGTTGTTTGCCTAATTCTAGAATCAGCGTAAATAATTCATCAGGCGTTTGTGGGCTGTCGTTAATCGGGATAATCTTCACACCGAGCTTTTTCAGCTCTGCGACTAATTGTGGA
>CABSXY010000157.1 GCA_902481695.1 uncultured Haemophilus sp.
CCGAAAGAAGAACATTTAACCTCATACAAAAAGGATTAAATACCTTTGCAAACAAACGCTTTAATAAAAGTACACTCCTTGTTATCTCTCTTTTAGTTTTAGGGGGCGGTATTAAATCCTCATGGCAGGACGATATCCGACAATGGGTATCTATGTCTCAATCCATGCTAAATGAGGCCAAAACTATCGGTGAACTCACTGGAGTTGATTTAGGAAGCCAATATTTTTTATTGACGGCTGAAAATGAGGCGTTACTACTTGAAAAAGATGAGAAGTTAAGCAAGCAATTAGCTCAACGTAACATCACATTTAAATCATTAAGCCAGTGGATTTTGCCCCTCACAGAACAGAAGCAATTCGCAGAACACCTTCAACACATCTCTGCTGATGATTATGCTGTTTTAAATGATATTGGTGTGCCAACTGAAAAAATTCAGCAAAATTTGACCGCACTTTCTCAACATAACCCCTTGACGTTATCTGAAGCGCTTAATACGCAACTTGGGCAAGCTTGGAAGATACTTTATTTAGGCGAACTAGTACCTAACCGAGTGGCGAGTATCATAAAAATATCTCAAGCGGATAGTGCAACAATGCAAGCATTGGCAAATAATCAAGATATTTTCTGGCAAGATAAACGAGCTTATTTAAATCAAGCCTTTAAAGAAGCAAAAGAGCAAGCCGCCTGGCTGAAAATCATTTCTTTTGTTATCGCTGGATTACTTTTATGGAAAGTATTTGAAACCAAAACAAGCATTCGAATCTTGTTCATTCCTTGTATAGCAATCTTAGGAACGGTTGCTATTTTGGGTTGGATTGGCTTGCCTATTGGTTTATTTTCGATGTTTGGATTATTACTGGTTTCGGCCATTGGTATTGACTATGCCGTTTATATGAAAACTGTACATGAAGAGCCATCTCATAAACGCATTACATTGACATTAGCTGCCTGTACCACATTAATCTCATTTTTACTGCTCGCCATTAGCTCCACACCAGCAGTGGCGACATTTGGTATAAGTGTCAGTATTGGTGTTATAATAAGTCTTTTAACCACATTAAAACTCATGCGCTAAAAAACGCATAAAAATGACCGAACTTTATGATAAAAAAATACCTTTTATTATGGGCATTAACATTACTGGCAGCTTGCTCAACTTTACCCAACATTGAGACTTTACCAGAAGTAAAAACAGACAGCCGAACCTTTAAAGTAGAGCAACTTGCAGAACAGCAAGTGAAACAAACAAGCTTGCTGACTGTTCAGTTCCAGCCTGAGCAATGGCGATGGGTTCAAACCGATCCTCTAGGTTCACCCATTGCTCGATTATTATTAACGAAACAAGGCTGGAAAAATGACGGCTTTGTGATGCCGAATAAACAAGCACAAGGCTTGTTCTTAGCGCTGGCAACTGCATTTACAGAACAACAACCCGATGCAAAACACTTAACATTAATGAATGTGGATGTATCGCATCAACAAAATACGGCGATTTACCAACAGAATGGTCGTTTTTTATGGAACATTCGCAAACAATCAAATCAATATTTAATTCAGCTAGCAGATGGCAGTCGATGGCAAATTGAAGAACTTAACAATTAGGAATCTATGTGAAATTATTTCTTTCTCAACCAGGCATTTTGAGTAGCATTGGCGATAGTCTATCTCAACATGTTCAAACTTTATTGGAAGGTAGTGACTCGCCACTGACTTTTTCTAACAAACATTTCCAAGAAAATGGCTTGCAGGGTAAATGTAATACTCTGGGTGAAGTCAACACATCCTTGCGGGCATTTCCGGCTGATTTACCAAAAAAACATCACAGCCGAAACAATCAATTACTCTGGCACAGCTTAGAACAAATTGAACCAACCATTCAGAAAGCTATCTCACGTTTTGGTCGCCATCGTATTGCAGTAGTTATCGGTACATCTACCACAGGTGTAGATGAAAATTTACCTGTATTTAAATATGCCGCAGAACATGAGGATTGGTCTGGTGCTGAATTTAATCAACAACAACAATATTTTTCTGCTCCGGCTGATTTTATTGCCCATCAATATGGCTTAACCAATCTTATCTATGGCATTTCAACCGCTTGTACATCAGGTGCGAAAGCATTAATTAGTGCAGCTCGTCTATTGAATTCGAATTTGTGCGATGCGGTAATTTGCGGAGGTGTCGATACTTTATCGCTATTAACCTTAGTTGGCTTTAACTCTCTCTCTGTTTTATCTGCTGAACAAACCAATCCTTTTTCAGCTAATCGCCAAGGTATCAATCTAGGTGAGGGTTCCGCTGTATTTGTGATGAGCAAAGAAAAATTAGATGATCATAATGTGGCGCTATTAGGCTATGGGGCCAGCAGTGATGCCTATCATATGTCATCACCACACCCTGAAGGCGAGGGTGCGATTAAAGCCTTCCAAGATGCATTAAACTCAGCACAACTAGCTCCAGAAGCCATTAATTGGGTTAATTTACATGGCACCGGCACCATCCATAATGATCAGATGGAAGCCTTAGCCATTCACCATATTTTTGGTCACGATACCCCTTGCACAACAACAAAACCTTATACTGGACACACGCTAGGTGCCGCGGGTGCTATTGAAGCAGCTATTTTATGGGGGATGATTGACCGCACTTTTAATCCAACAGGTAAACTCCCTGCACAATTATGGGATCAACAAGCCGATGAAAAAATGCCATCAATTGCCATTACCGATCACATGAGTCATTGGAAATCCGACAGACGCATTGGTGCAAGTAGCTCTTTCGCTTTTGGTGGTAATAATTCAGTACTTATTTTAGGGGAAGTGAATGATTGATTTAACCTGTCCTATTACTGATATTTCACCATTAATCCCTCATAGTGGGGAAATGGTCATGCTAGATAAAATCACTGAATTTGACGAAGATTATTTGATCGCGGAGATGACCGTAAAGCCAGACTGTCTGCTCTTAAAAGACGGTAAATTGGCTACTTATATGGGCGCTGAAATCTTAGCTCAAGGCGTAGCAGCGTGGGCGGGATGTAAATGCGTAAAAGCGGGTCAACCTATTGGATTAGGCTATTGGATCGGCTCAAGAAAACTGACATTACATCGTCAAGATATTTCCATAGGAAGCTTATTACAAATTCAAATTAAACGTTCTATTGAAGACGCAACAGGATTTGGTGTTTTTGACTGTACGTTAATTGATCTTTCTAACCAGCAACCTTTAGTGGAAGGTGCATTAAACGTTTTCAGACCACAAATATCACAGGAATAAAAAATGAGTGAAACCATTTTAGTTACAGGATCAAGCCGAGGTATCGGTAAAGCCATCGCCTTACGCCTTGCACAATCAGGTTTTGATATTGTGGTTCATTGCCGCAGTCGTATTGAAGAGGCTGAAGAGGTCGCACAATCAATTCGAGAATTAGGTCGTCAAGCTCGCGTATTGCAGTTTGATGTTAGTCATCGAAACGAAACAGCAGAAAAACTACTTGCTGATGTTGAATCTCACGGTGCTTATTATGGCGTTGTGCTCAATGCCGGATTAACACGAGATAATGCATTCCCTGCTCTAACTGATGAAGATTGGGATGTTGTTTTACGCACGAATTTAGATGGGTTTTATAATGTTCTCCATCCTATTATGATGCCAATGATCCGACGCCGTAAAGCAGGTCGAATCGTTTGTATCACATCTGTATCTGGACTAATTGGCAACAGAGGCCAAGTTAACTATAGCGCCTCTAAGGCCGGTATTATTGGTGCTGCAAAAGCACTCGCCGTCGAACTCGCTAAACGTAAAATCACGGTAAACTGCGTGGCTCCAGGTCTCATCGATACGGATATATTAGATGAAAATCTTCCGATTGATGAAATTCTAAAAATGATTCCCGCAGCAAGAATGGGAAGCCCAGAAGAAGTTGCGCATGCCGTAGATTTTCTGATGGATGAAAAAGCCGCTTATATTACTCGCCAAGTTATCGCTGTTAATGGTGGGCTTTGCTAAAACATTTGCAGTACAAAAATATTTTGTACTAATCTAATAATAAATAATTGAGATAAAAAAATGAAACGAGTTGTCATTACAGGTATTGGAGCTGTCACGGCCTTTGGAAAAACATGGAAAGACGTAAAAGCCGCCTTTCAACGCAAACAAAACGCGGTTCAAGCTAAAACCGAATGGGCCGAACGTTATCCTGAGTTAGGGGCAAATCTCGGTGCTGAAATCCATGATTACACTCCTCCTGCTCATTGGAATCGAAAACAACTTCGCAGCTTAGGTCGCGTCTCTCAATTTGCCGTTGAAGCTGCTGAACTCGCCTTAGCAAACGCCAATCTATTAGATGAGAATGGAGTCATTTTACCTTATCTAAAAGAAGGAGTAATGGGCGTAGCATGTGGTTCCTCTACTGGCTCAACACATGATGTCAGAGATGCGTCAGAACTCCTCATGACAGGAAAATCAGATGGTTTTAATGTCAATACCTATGTGCGAATGATGCCTCATACCACGGCAGCAAATATTGGTATTTTCTTTGGTCTAACCGGTCGCATCATTCCCACTTCTAGTGCTTGTTCTTCTGGAAGCCAAGGTATTGGCTATGCCTATGAATCAATTAAACATGGTTTAATACCAATGATGCTTGCTGGCGGAGCAGAAGAATTTTGCCCATCTGAAGTTTATGTATTTGACTCTCTTTATGCTGCAAGTAGAAACAATGTACATCCTAAACAAACGCCTCGCCCTTATGATAAAGATCGTGATGGATTAGTTATTGGTGAAGGTGCAGGTATTTTTGTATTAGAAGAGTTAGAACACGCCCTT
>CABSXY010000158.1 GCA_902481695.1 uncultured Haemophilus sp.
ATGCTAAAGCACGCGGTGAGAAAATCGTGATGACAAATGGTTGTTTCGATATTCTTCACCCAGGTCACGTGTCTTATTTAGAAAATGCTCGCAAACTTGGTGACCGTTTAATTGTTGCCGTTAATACGGATAATTCAGTAAAACGCTTAAAAGGTGAAAACCGTCCAATTAATAATCTGAATGCACGTATGGCAGTATTGGCTGGTTTAGCATCAGTGGATTGGGTGGTTTCTTTTGATGAAGATACACCACAACGTTTAATCGGTGAGATTTTACCGGATTTATTGGTGAAAGGCGGTGATTACAAACCTGAAGAGATTGCAGGCAGCAAAGAAGTGTGGGCGAATGGTGGCGATGTTCGTGTATTGAATTTCGAAAATGGCTGTTCAACTACAAATGTGATTGAAAAAATCAAAGCGCTGAAAGATTAATAACTTTATAAAAAAACGGGCAACCTTTTTTACAAGTTGCCCGTTTTTTATTTTAGAATTTATATCGGATATTGCTGAAATAAACACGTCCTTCTTCTGGGTAACCAGCTTGGTAAGCGTAGTTTTTATCAAAGAGGTTTGATACCCCAGCTTCTAAACTTAATCCTGAAACCGGTTCATAGATTAATTTCGCATTGCTGTTTCCAAAACCAGAGAGCTTCACAGTTTCACCGCCATCTAAATAATAACGGCCATGTTCCGTTTCTTGGCTCACATAAAGTGAAAGATTTGGTAATATTTTCCAATCAACAAATGCAAAGAATTTATGTTTTGGCACATTCTTCACAATGGTATCTTGGGTTTTATTTTTTGCATGGGTATAGGTGTAGTTTGCCCCTAACGTTAAATTATCTGTTGCAAAAAGATTAACCGCTAATTCAGCACCTTTAAAGGCTTCTTTGCCTACATTTTGATATTGATTGAGTTTTTTGCTAATCGCGACTTCTTCAATGGCATCTTTTACTTCAGAATAGAAAAGTGCGCTATCCACTCTTAACCAATCGCCGAAGGTATGCATATAGCTAGTTTCGTAATGGTAAGCAGTTTCTGGGCTTAAGAATGGATTCGGCTCAGTACGACCAAATCGGCGAGAATAACGTTCTTTCATGGTAGCAAAACGTGTTTTCTTCGCGAAACTTAGTGCAAATTCATCATGTTCAGAGAAATGATGGGCAAGTTTGATTTGATAATTAAAGGCGTGTTTATTACCGATATCAAACGGACAAATCGCATTTTTTTGGTGAGTTGAAACACATTGTTTTTCAAATTTCTCTGCACGGTTTGAATCACGTTTGTCGTAGCTGATGCCCGTAATCAGAGAGGTTTGCTCATTAAATCGATGAGTATTTTCTAAACCAAAGCTGTAGGTACGATCTTTATCGACTGCGGTCGGTTCATCATCATTATGTTCGCGATGCACGTCATATTTAATGAGGGTAGAGAATTTTAAGCGGTCTTTGGAGGTTAAATCGCCACCTAAATCAAAGCCTGCACCGTAGGAATAATCACGGTAATAGCTATTAAAGCTCGATTTTTTCTTTTGAGTGCTGAATGTGGCATCATCAAAAGCACGTAGGTCATTTTTAAAGGTGTCGTAAAATGCCTTCGTGTTCAATGTGAGATGATGATCGTCAAATTCAGTATGGGAAAGGAAATAGATACTGTATTTGTCCCACATTGGCCAGCGCCAATAGCGTTCAAAGCTATCAGCGCCAGAATAGAAAGGTGATTCTTTGGTGCCTTTTTGTGTGGAGAACGCCAGTGCGTATTCGTCATGCTCATTTGGCGTATAAGCGACTTTTAAACTTAATTTTTTATCACGTTGTTTAGAATTTTCGGCTCGACCGCCATCATCGCCTTTTGGATTGATTTGTTGATAATGATGAGAAAGTTGTAAGCCTTGTTTTTCAACAAAAGAACCACTTACTTGCGCATAGAATAGTTCTTGTTTAGTGCCTAAATTAAAATCTGTTTTATTGGTTGCTGTGCCACCACTTTTACCGTGTGAAAAGCCATAGCCAATAGAACCTTCGAAAGGTTGAGTTGGTTTTTTAGAAATTAAATTCACCGCACCACCCATCGTATTTGCGCCATAAAGCACAGAGCTTGCGCCTTTAGAAATATCAATACGAGATAAATCAAAGGTGGTAAAACGCCCCAAGTCCATTTCACCATCATAAGGAACATAAACCGGAATACCGTCCATAAATACCGGTACGCGGCGAGCATTAAAACCACGCACGAGTAAGTTGTATTCGTTGCGTGCACCACCATGTTCGACAAACACTCCCGGTGTACTTTTTGCTACATCAGACACACGATCTTGGTTATTTTTTTGTAATTCAGCCTGGTCAATACGCGCGGTGCTGAGATCACTTGATTTTTCACCGATGACTTCAATTTGACCAAGGGTAAATACATTTTCGGCATAAGCAGGCAAGCAAGCCAAACTAATGGCGATGCAAAGCAGTTTCTTTTCCATTGGAACATCCTTTTAGGTTAGGGTTGAAGCGTAACTTCAATGCAATGGTGATCGCGGCGAAAATTTTTTCATCATTATGAGGGAAATTTTCTCGCAAAGTGCGGTTAGCATCGCTGAAGTTTATTTTTCCGTTAGCTAATTCGGAGAATAAAATCGAAGGGTTGAGCTGAAGTTGCTCTGCAATTTGCAGAATTGAAAAGTGCTCAAACGTCATAATCAAACGATCTAAATTGCAATAGGTGGGATAGCGATTATGTGCCACTAAATCGGTAAATTGTTGCACAATTTTGACCGCTTTATTTTTTCGATTAAAGAAGTGTAAAACCACGCCCAAAATAAACAGTAAAGCAGAACCTAAATGCCACTGAAAGATGCCCTGAATGGGCCACTGAAAATAGATCCCTAAGCCACTGAACAATATGCCAGCCAATCCCGCAATGAGCATGCAAAGCAAGCAAAACTTATAAATCACATCCCATTTCATTTTTTCACCTTTAGCTATGAATAATAAATGTTATATAATAAAAAATATAACGATGACATTCTACCAAAATTTATTTACTATGTTAAAAAATATATAGCGTTAAAATAAAGTCATCTCATTTTAAATCGCTAAAAGAGGGAAGAATATGAAAAAATGGATAGGTATTGCACTCGCCTTTTGTGTATCAACCAGTGCATTCGCAACAGAAGAAATCGCTTATTTGGCAGGGGAATTACCTCCGTCAGCTAAAATTGAAAAAGTATTAAGTGCAGGTAATCCGGCTGATGTGTTGCTCCTTTCAAGCGCGCCCAATAAATTACTGGGATTGGCGGGATTTAATATGGAAAAACGTGGAAAATTGTTTCCTGCAGCACAACAATCTCTACCAATCTTGGGAAAAATTGCCGGAAAAGGCAGCACGCTCTCGCCAGAGAAAATTGTGGCATTACAACCGAATTTAATTATTGATGTAGGCAATGTCACCCCAAACTATATCGACCAAGCCAAACGGACTTTTGAGCAAACTGGTGTGCCTTATTTGCTATTAGATGGCAAACTCAGTGAAACACCGACGAGTTTGCGTTATTTGGGGAAAGTGCTAGGTGTAGAAAATCTTACAGAACCTCAAGCGAAGTATGCCGAAGAAACCCTTAAACAAGCGGTCGAAAATGCCTCTAAATTGACCAAAACCTTCTATTTAGCTCGTAGTGCAGATGGCCTACAAACAGGGCAAAAAGGCTCTATTCATACAGAAGCCATTGAAATCGTGGGTTTAAAAAATGTGGTAGAAGGCGATCATAAAGGACTTACGCAGGTTTCGATGGAGCAGCTTTTATTATGGAATCCTGATGTAATTTTTAGCCAATACCCAGAGTTTTTGCAAACCTTAAAAGAGAATCCGCAATGGCAACAGTTAAGTGCGGTCAAAAATGGACAAGTTTTTTTAATCCCGAATAATCCATTTGGTTGGTTAGATTCGCCACCTAGTGTGAACCGTTTGCTTGGGGTGCGTTGGGTCTCGCATTTAGTTAGCGGTAAACCTATGACTGAATTTACAAAAGAAGTGCAAACGTTTTATCACGTGTTCTATCAGATTGAATTAACGCCAGAACAAGCGACTCAATTGCTACATGATGTGAAATAGTTATGCCGTATTTTGTTCAACGTAATCCCAAACTCTTTTTCACTTCGTTAGTGATTTTATTAGTCGGCACCATTTTGCTTTCGTTGAATGTGGGGCGATTTCCGATTTCTCCCCTTCAACTGGGACAAGCGATCCGCTGTGTATTTGAAACGGAATGCCAAACGCCTTCTTCTGTTGAAACGGTGCTTTGGCATATTCGTACCCCGCGTATTTTTGTCGCCTGTTTAGTGGGTGCCGCATTAGCCGCCGCAGGTGCGACTTATCAAGGGATGTTTAAAAATCCGTTGGTTTCTCCTGATATCTTAGGGGTTTCAAGTGGTGCGGGGCTTGGTGCATCATTGGCGATTTTCTACAACTTACCGATGTTTTACGTGCAGCTTTTTGCCTTTAGTGGCGGTATCTTGGCGGTGTTATGTGTTTCGATGGTTGCATCAAGAAGCCGTAATCAAGATCCCATTTTGGTCTTAGTGCTTTCCGGGATTGCTATCGGTTCATTACTTGGCGCGGGCATTTCACTGTTAAAAATTTTAGCCGATCCTTTCACCCAATTACCTTCGATTACCTTTTGGTTATTAGGCAGTTTCACGGCTGTTGGCGTAAAAGAATTAAGTCAACTTACCCCTATTTTAATACTCGGCATTCTTCCACTTTTCTTATTGCGTTGGCGCTTAAATCTGCTCGCTTTAGAAGAAGATGAGGCTAAAAGCCTCGGTATTCCTA